>NZ_JAHRFA010000094.1:0-25224 GCF_020883045.1 Microcoleus sp. CAWBG58
AGAACATTGGGCAAACGAATTGCAGCAGCAACTAGCCTCCAAGTCGAGCGATTTGGAATCTTTGCAGCATCAATTGGGCGAAAAAGAACATTGGGCAAACGAATTGCAGCAGCAACTAGCCTCCAAGTCGAGCGATTTGGAATCTTTGCAGCATCAATTGGGCGAAAAAGAACATTGGGCAAACGAATTGCAGCAGCAACTAGCCTCCAAATCGAGCGATTTGGAATCTTTGCACCATCAATTCGCCGAAAAAGAAAGTGCGATCGCATCTTTACAGCAACAATTAGCCGACAAGCAAAATCTCGAAAGCCAATTGCAGGAAACTGTATCGAAGTCAAGTTACGAATCTTTGCAGCAGGAGTTAGCAGAAAAGTCAAGTGCGATCGGCAACTTGCAAGTTCAACTGACCGAGTTCCACTCTCTAAAAGATCAATTGAGCCAAAGTGCTGCGAAACAGCTAAATTACGAGGCTTTGCAGCAACAGTCTCAAGAACAGCTAAAAACAATCAAAGCTTTACGGGAACAGGTAGTTCAAATGCAAGCTGTGGCTGGGATTGGCGAAGCTTATCTAAATAAGTGGCGCCGTTTCTGATTCTAATACCATTTCTTTAAAGTTCACCTGCCACTAGGGACACTGGGTGCCGTGTCCATTAATCTCAACTTAACCCGAAAAACCGCCAAGGACTTAAGTCCCTGGCTAATAGCGAAAGTCCTCGCTATGAGGAGTAATGAGTTCTTGAGGTGTATGCAAGAGTATTCTTCCGTACAACCTATAAGTTCTTGAGTCCTCATAGCGAGGACTTTCACTTTGAGGCAGGGACTTAAGTCCCTGCCGGAGTGTGGGTGTCATATTGTGTCAGATCGATCGCGATAATATCCGTTGGTAGTGCCGTTCGTAGTGCCGTTCGTAGTGCGGACTTCAGTCCGCAATATGCTGCGGACTGAAGTCCGCACTACGAACCGTTTTTTGAGAAGCTTTTTCGGGCAAAATATGAGCATAATATTAAGAAATATTACAATAAATAAATTATGATGACCGATCGCACCCCAAAAAGCAAATCCAGTGCAGCAGACACGAAGGGCCGCGTCACAGTAATTGGAGCCGGTATCGGCGGGCTGACAGCAGCAGCCCTGCTCGCCCACAGAGGATACAAAGTGCTAGTCTTAGATCAGGCGATCGTCCCTGGAGGATGCGCTTCCACCTTCAAACGCAAAGGCTTTACCTTCGATGTCGGCGCCACGCAGGTTGCAGGATTGGAACCCGGAGGGATTCACCACCGAATTTTCTCAGAATTAAACATCGAACTTCCCCCCGCCACACCCTGCGATCCTGCTTGTGCAGTATTTTTGCCGGGAGAAACGACACCCATTAGCGTGTGGCGAGATCCGCAAAAATGGCAGCAAGAAAGACAGCGACAATTCCCCGGAAGCGAACCTTTTTGGCAATTATTATCTGCATTGTTCCAAGCTAGCTGGAAATTTCAAGGACGCGATCCAGTTTTACCGCCGAGAAACTTCTGGGATTTCTGGCAATTAATTCAAGCAGTTCGCCCCGATACTTTAATTACTTTGCCTTTCACTTTTATGACGGTGGGAGATGCTTTGCGCTTGTGCGGTTTGGGCGACAATTTGCGCTTGAGAACTTTTCTGGATTTGCAGTTAAAATTGTACTCCCAAGTTGATACCGAAGAAACGGCGCTGCTGTATGCGGCGACAGCTTTAGGAGTAAGCCAAGAGCCGCAGGGATTGTATCATTTACAAGGAAGTATGCAGGTGTTGAGCGATCGCCTCGTAAGTGCGATCGAGCTTTACGGCGGCAAAGTGCTGTTGCGGCATACAGTCGAAAGTATTGTCACCACTAACGGCGAAGCCACCGGCACAGTGATTCGCAATCAAAAAACAGGCGAAGTTTGGACAGAAATTGGCGATCGCATTGTTGCCAACGTCACAGCCCAAAATCTAGTTAAATTGATGTCAAGCGAACCTGTTTTAGAAACTTTAACAGATAATTCCGAGACAACAAACCAACTGCCAAATCAAATGGCAGGCTACAAATATCGAGTTGATAAATTGCCGCCCGCATCCGGCGCATTTGTGATATATTTGGGAGTGCATGAAAGCGCAATTCCAGAAAATTGTCCGCCGCACCTTCAGTTTCTCTACGACTACGACGGTGAGATTGGTGAGAATAATTCATTATTTGTTTCTGTGAGTCATGCGGGCGACGGCCGAGCACCGCAGGGAATGGCGACAATTATCGCTTCGTCTTTTACTGATACTCGAATGTGGTGGAATTCGGTTGATTATGAAGGATTGAAGCAAAAATACGCTGAAGGGGCGATCGCGCGTTTAAGCGAATATTTCAATTTGACACCCGAAAAAATTGTACACCAAGAATCAGCAACACCTCGCACCTTTGCCCGCTACACAGCCCGCGATAGAGGCGTTGTAGGTGGCATCGGCCAGCGAATACCAACCTTCGGCCCCTTCGGATTTGCCAACCGCACGCCAATTAAAAACTTGTGGTTAGTCGGCGACTCCACCCATCCCGGAGAAGGAACCGCCGGTGTTTCCTATTCTGCTTTAACAGTGGTGCGGCAGATGGAGGCTGAGTTTTGATAATCGACAATATCAAGTATTGACCGCAATAAGTCAGGTTCGTAGTGTGGACTTTAGTCCGCAAAATACTGCGGACTAAAGTCCACACTACGAACTGTTTTTGTGATGGTATGGGTGCATAAGCAGAGGTGCGTCGCTATCAGATTGTTGGTGTTGAGTTAGAGATTGTCGGTGGCGACGCACCCTACAATTTTACCGGAATTATTAAACCGCAGAGGCCGCAGAGGACACAGAGGGAGAGCATAGAGAAAGCATTTTTTCTTTGAGTGCGATCGTCCCCGCTCGCGAGTATTATTTTGATATTAGAGATTGTCGGTGCATCCACACTCTACAGATTCCTTTTTCCATCATGAAAAAAACCTCAGTCTGCACTGCAAACTGAGGTCAAATAGCGACAGGTAGAAACCTGCCGGCTACAGTCTATGACTACTTGATAGCAATCTTGGCGCCCACAGCTTCAAGCTGCTTCTTCATTTCTTCAGCAGCTTCCTTAGCAATAGCTTCCTTAACTGCCTTAGGTGCGGCTTCTACCAAGTCTTTCGCTTCCTTCAGACCCAAACCGGTAATCGCGCGGACTTCCTTCAGGATTGCGATTTTCTTGTCAGCAGGAACTTCTTCCAAAATCACGCTGAACTCAGTTTGTACTTCTACTTCTTCGGCAGCAGCAGCAGGGCCGCCCATCATCATCATGCCACCTACAGGAGCAGCAGCGCTGACGCCGAAAGCTTCTTCAATTTGCTTGACCAATTCAGATGCTTCGAGCAAAGTCAGAGTCTTCAGTTTTTCTAAGATTTCGTCGGTTGCAGTAGACATTCGTTAAACTCCTAATTCGATTCTAGATTTGGGATTTGGGATTTGGGATTGCTCCTCCATCATTAGTTTCTCGTCTCCAGTCTTCAGCCTGTGGATTAACACTAATGACTGATGACTAATGACTAATGACTAATGACTAAGCAGATACGCTTTCTGCTTCTGCTTCAGGTTGTGCTTCTGCTTCTGCTGGTGCTTCTGTCGAATCGCCGTCTTTTTCAGCATAAGCTTTGAGACCGCGTGCGATCGAAGTAGGAACTTGATTGATACCCACAGCCAACTTGGTTGCGACACCGTTGATAGCGCCAGCAATTTGAGCCATAAGTTGTTCCTTCGACGGCAGATCCGCTAATGCCTTAACATCAGCTTCTTTCAGCACCCGTCCTTCCATCACGCCGCCGCGAACTTCCGTCTTCTTGGAAGCTTTTTGGAATTCTTGGTAAGCCTTAATCGCGCCGCCAATATCTTCTTGCACGAACATAAACGCCGACGTACCTGTCAGCAATTCCTGTATCGGCTGCCATGTTTCATTGCCTTCAACAGCAATTCGCATTAGCGTGTTTTTTGCCACTTGGCAACTGCTGCCTTTGGGACGCAAACGCCGCCGCAAATCTGTGATTTCAGCAACAGTTAAGCCTTTGTAGTCGATCGCGATTACCAGTTGAGATTCGCTCAAGGTTTGCTTGAGGTCTGCAATAATCTCATTTTTTACTGCTAAACTTTTGCCCATACTAATTTCACCTCCTTTTAGGATCTCAAACTGCCAATCAAAAACCCCAACCTTATAGCCGGGGCAGAGAATTAAAAATTAAGAATTAGGAATTAAAAGATATAACTTTTTAATTTATTTTCTTCAGTTTTTATTTCTTCAGCCTCGGCAGGAAATTAAGCACTCGGCACCTGCGGTCTTCAGCTTATTGATTTTTGATTAGGCTATCACCATCCGGCAGACATTAGCAAGGGTATGCAGCAAATCTCGTGAGAGATTTACACAGACAGCCGAAGCTGTCTTTTACTTTCTGCCTTTGGCTTAATTCTTGCTAAGCAGCATCAAGTTTGGTATCGCGCAGGGCACTGATATCGACTTCGATCGATGGGCCCATGGTTGCGGATATGTACAAACTGCGCCAGTAGCGACCTTTCGCACCAGAAGGACGGTTGCGGTCAACTGTTTCTTGCAAAGCATGAAGGTTGACGAGCAAATCTTCTGCTGAGAAAGCTGCCTTGCCAAACATAACATGAACGATGCCTGTGCGATCGGCACGGAATTCTAGTTTACCACCTTTGAATTCGTCGATCGCCCGAGCAATGTCAGTCGTCACTGTGCCGCCTTTTGGAGAAGGCATCAAGCCGCGCGGGCCCAACAACCGACCCAATTTTGCCACCAACGGCATCACGTCTGGAGTAGCAATCAGGCAATCGAAGTCCATCATGCCCTTTTGAATTTCCTCGATCAACTCTTCAGAACCAGCAATATCTGCGCCGGCATTCAGAGCTTCTTTAACTTTTTCGCCCTTAGCAATCACCGCAATTCTGACTACTTGACCAGTTCCTTTTGGCAGCGATACAGTTGTCCGCAACTGTTGGTCAGTATATTTCGGGTCAATTCCCAAACGGATGTGAGCTTCAGCAGATTCGCCAAACTTGGCCGTTGCTGTTTCTTTCAAAAGTTGCAGAGCTTCCATTGGTAGGTAAGGTCTGTCTTCAACTTTCTTTTGCAGTTCTTGCAGTCTTCGCGATACTTTCTTTGCCATTGTTTTTTTTGGGGTTAATCGATTTGAGATTTGAGATTTTAGATTGAATAATTGAACCGTTGCGGTTTTTTCATAAATCTAAAACATTTGCGATTCCTAGCGAAGCTTTGCTTCTCCCCCTGAATCGACTTAAGACTTGCGACTTGAGCTTGAATATTTCAGCTTGAAGATTTCAGCTTCAACACCGAAAATTATTGATTGCCAACTGTCAACTGTCAACTGTCAACTGTCAACTGACTTCAATCCGCGATCGCCACGCCCATGTTTTTAGCTGTTCCCGCTACAATTTTCATAGCAGCTTCAACATCATTAGCATTAAGGTCAGGCATCTTAGTTTCAGCGATTTCTCGCAACTGAGCCTGTGTGATTGTCCCTACTTGCTTGCGATTAGGTTCACCCGAACCCTTAGCAATGCCAGCAGCTTTTTGAATCAAAACCGACGCCGGAGGGGTTTTGAGAATAAACGTAAAACTGCGGTCTTCAAAAACCGAAATTTCTACCGGAACCACGAGACCTGCTTGGTCTGCGGTTCTAGCATTGTACTCCTTGCAAAACATCATGATATTGACGCCGTGCTGACCCAAGGCTGGGCCGATCGGAGGAGCTGGGTTGGCTTTTCCCGCTGTAATCGCCAACTTAATTACTGCAACAACTTTCTTTGCCATTAGTTAGTTCTGTTTCTGAACCTGATTGAACTCTAATTCTACAGGCGTATCGCGCCCAAAAATCGAGAGTAAAACTTTGAGCTTGTTCCGTTCCGGGCTAACTTCAATCACATCACCTTCAAAATCCTTAAATGGCCCGGAAAGTACCACAACGTGGTCTCCTGTCGCCATCGATACTTTGACAACCGGTTCTGATTCCTGAGCGTTTCTGAAGATCCGTTCTACTTCCGAATGACTCAGAGGTAGCGGTTTGACGTGACCCCTGCCGCGCCCGTAGCGGCGTTTTTGCTCTGCCCCTACAAAATTAATTACGTTCGGGGTATTTTTAATCACCTGCCACGTATCCTCGTCCATATACATACGGATGAGTACGTAGCCGGGGAAAATTTTCTCATCTGACTGGCGCCGGGAACCGTCTTTGCCGACTTTGATCGCCGGAGTTTGCGGAATTTCGACTTGAACGATACGATCGGCAACATCCAAAGTTTGAATCCGCTGATCCAAGTTTGCCTTCACGCGCTTCTCGCAGCCTGAGGCTACCTGAACAGCATACCAGCGAGCCTGAATCTCCGGCTTATCTGGCGATGCTGCCTGTCCCGTCGCTTCTGTGGAATAATCAGATTCTTCTGATGCAAAAGTCATGGCCCAAACACCTTTCCTGCGCCCCAGTTAAAGAAGTTATCCACCAAATAGATCAGGCTTGCTGAGAGGATTACCATCAAAAGCACGGCCAAAGACTCGCTAATTAGCTGCTGGCGGCTCGGCCAGACCACTTTATCGAGTTCTTCTCTAGTTTCCTTAAAAAAACCCGCAGGATCGAACCCAGGCGCAGTCATTTCTTGAGTTTCTTGAGCTTCGTCTTTTTTCGCCACGATCGAATCCCCCTTGCGATTTCAGATTTCAGATTTTAGATTTTAGATTTTGTGAGTGGCTCGCGGCTCTTTGATTTTTTGACACTAACCACTTACGCCCAAGTCCAAAATCTCAAATCCAAAGCCAGCACTTTTTTACAAGCCTAAGCCATCAACGGTGTAAATGCCGATCGCCGAAACCGACGAGCCAGAAGCCACAGAATAGCCGGGGTTTGAAGCCCTTACTCAGGTCGGCAGATTATGATAAGAACGGAGCTTAAATCTTCGTTCTTATCACTTCGCTGTCCCAGGTCAACTGTCAACTGTCAACTGTTTAAACCGAGCATTTGTTGATGGCCTTTGTTGCGAACCGCCCACAAAAATTAATTCTACCCGAAAGTCTTCGGTTTCGGCTGTTTCCAGCCAATTATCCGGGCGCTTTCGGGCAGAATTAAAATTTTGGTGATTCAGCGCGCCCTGGAGGACTTGAACCCCCGACATCAGGTTTTGGAGACCTGCGTTCTACCAACTGAACTAAGAGCGCACAGGTGAGGTTGCTGATTCGCTTAACCTCTAGATTTCTATTTTAACACAGTGCGCTCGGAAATGGGAAACTTTTTTTTTAATTTTTCAATTTCCCATTTTCTGTCTCTCCAAGAGGAAGCTGGGTGCATTCCTACAGAGAGCGATCGAACCGCTGTTTGACGCGAGTAGCTTTGCCCACGCGATCGCGCAGGTAGTAAAGTTTAGCTCTGCGGACTTTACCGCGGCGCATGACTTGGACAGTTGCGATGCGGGGCGAGTGAATCAAAAACACCCGTTCCACGCCGACGCCTTGAAACACCCGGCGCACAGTGATTGTTTCATTGATGCCGCCGTTACGCATGGCAATCACAGTCCCTTCGTAGGGCTGAACGCGTTCTTTAGAACCCTCTTTAATTTTCACGCCGACGCGCACGGTGTCGCCTACGTAAATTTCTGGTAGAACTTTGCTTAGTTCTACCTTGACTCTATTTATTTCTTCCGTCTCGATCGAACGGATTATTTCTGCGCCTTTCATAAAAAACTCGGTAAGTGGGACACTCAGTGGCTTGAGCCAAGAGAGGGAAACGACAAGAGCGGTTTAAACCGCCTACCCCTTTCGGGGCTAAACAAGTAGAGGAATGGTACTTGTCTAATCCCTGTATTGCCGGGAGCGCCTTGCCATTCCAGTAATGTTAGCTTCGCCAATGTTTTAAGAGCTTTTTAGACTTGCAACACTGTCTCAGTGACCTTAAGACTGTTTAATTGCAAATGACAGAGCAGGAAACTAGCTACGCATTTCCAGGTGTCGTGACTCTAAAAACGTAGTCAGTTAAGACTGAGGCCCGTCAGTACGGCTTGCGGGAATTGCTCTTGCAAGCCCAATCTCTTTTAGACCTGGGTTACTGACAATCCCTTATCATATATCGAACTACCAATTTTATACCAAAAACTCTATGTTAAATACTTCCTTGGTTGTATTTCTGCAACTCGGGGCGATCGCGATACTAGCTTTGTACGTCGCCGCCAACTTGGGGGCTAACGATGTGGCGAACTCCATGGGGACATCGGTAGGCTCGAAGGCGCTCACGCTGCGGCAAGCAATAATTGTTGCAGGCATACTAGAGTTTGCCGGCGCCGTGCTGTTCGGGCAAGGGGTTTCCGAAACTCTCGCTACAGGAGTTGTGAATGAAGAAATGTTCGCGGCCAAACCGCAAGTATTTTTAATCGGGATGGTGTCAGTGCTAGCAGCTTGCGGATTGTGGCTGCAAATCGCTACCAGTCTAGGTTTGCCGGTTTCTTCGTCTCATGCGGTGGTAGGTGCGATCGCAGGTTTTAGCTGGGTAGCAGCCGGAATTCATGCGGTTGATTGGCCGACTATCGGCAGGATTTCGTTAACTTGGGTGGCGACACCTTTTGCTAGCGGTGCTTTAGCTGCACTATTTTATAGTGGGGTGAAGCATTGGATTCTCGATCGCCCCGATCCTCTATTTCAACTGCGCGAGTGGATACCTTGGCTGAGTGCGGCGCTGCTGAGTGTATTTGGGATAATTGTATTGCCGTCTGTTGTGGATGTGGCTTTGGTGCAGACAGGCGCGATCGACTTCGCGCGCGATCGATTTGGCTGGAATCTGCCAATTCACGATATTGCGATTGCTATCGGGAGTATTGCGGCGATCGGGCTTTCCCTCAATAGCTGGAAAAAGTTAGAGAAGGAAGAAGGAAGAGGGAAGAAGGAAGAAGGAAGAAGGAAGAAGGAAGAGGGAAGAGGGAAGAAGGAAGAAGGAAGAGGGAAGAGGGAAGAAGGAAGAGGGAAGAGGGAAGAGGGAAGAGGGAAGAGGGAAGAGGGAAGAGGGAAGAAAGAAGAGGGAAGTTTAACAACGGATTTTGTAACGGATTTCACCGGTGTAACGGATAGAAAGAATAAGCAAGAGGAAATATTTTCCCCCTCCCCCCCTCTCCCCCTCAGACATTCTTCGATCGAGCAACAGATGGCGAGATTTCAAGTATTGAGTGCTTGTTTTGTGGCATTTGCACACGGTTCCAACGACGTAGGTAATGCAGTTGCGCCTTTAGCTGCGATCGTCTACATCCAGCGCACAGGCTCCTTTCCCCTAGAAGATTTTAACGTTCCCCTGTGGATTTTAGTCCTCGGAGGCGCAGGAATCGTCATCGGTTTAGCCATTTGGGGTCAAAAAGTGATCGCTACAGTCGGGGAAAACATCATCAAACTCGAACCCAGCGGCGGATTTTGCGCGGAATTAGCCACAGCTACCACAGTATTATTAGCATCTCGCTTGGGTTTGCCGGTTTCCACATCCCACGCTTTAGTGGGTGCAGTTGTGGGAGTCGGGCTGATTAAAGGTTGGAAATCGGTACGCTGGAAAACTTTGCAGTCAATTGGTTCGGCTTGGGTGGTGACAATCCCGATCGCCGCCGGTTTGGGTGCTAGCATTTTCAGCATCGCCCAATGGATTTTAGTTAAATGAACGCGATAGGTGTGTATAGCCTTTCAAGCGGATGAAGTACGACTGGGCATAGGGCATAGGGCATAGGCATCCGTGGGCATACCTCACTTTTTTGAGAACCGCGATAATTTCCTTCTCCAAACAATGCTTTAGCTGTCAAGCCAGCACTTCCACACAGGGCTTTCTCAACTGAATCTCAGTGCTGTTACTAAATTGTAGAAAGTGTTTTACGGTGAGTATTAGTCTAGAAACCACAGGCGTTGCTGGGCAAATGATGCCGGAAAAATAAACACTTCGGCTTAGTCTGAAATATTCAGGCTTTGGCGATCGCTTTTCATTCAGTTAACAGTTGATGGTTGATGGTTGAAAAAGAAAATCAGTTGATATTTGATAGTTGATAGTTGACAAAGGAAGTCAGAAGATTGGAGTAATAAATCGTCTGATTTTAAGTTCTTCCGATCGCGCTTGGGGCTTTAAACCAGATTCTTATCGTAAAGCAATTGTCAGAATTTTCAGATGCCAGATCTGTTGCCCTTGGAGAATGGGATGTGTTAGTTTTTTGATGACATAGGTTGCTTTTGAGGGTGCGATCGCCTCTTCAAACTTTGGCGATCGCAAGATCGGAAATTTTAATATCAAAAATCCGGGTGCAAGAGTGCGTGAGAGACTTGGGCCCAGAAACCCAGTTTCTGGCAATTTAATGCTCAAATTATGCCTTTAGGGGTGAGGAGTCTCGGCCCTACCCTCAACTTTAGTTGTCGGGGAAGAGGTTATCCGGCTGGCGAGGCGGGTGAGTTAGAGGCTAGAATTACCCGGAGCAATCGGTGCAGAGGTCAAGCTGTAGTATGATTTCTAATTGCACAAAGTGTTCTTGGGGCGATTAAGAGCGGGATAGCTTCGCTTCACGCAATTTTCTAACATTTCTAGCTCAGCGACTACCATAGATTCAACAGCGTCCGCAATCTTTGAGACCAACTCACTAGAACTTGCGACCTGATGCAGCCAAAATACTTAAGAACACACTCTCGTGCAGTTTAAATTAGAGGTTATAGGCTAATGGCGAACCGGAACAGATACTCGCCAAAAGGCGACGCAGGGGATGCACAATCAGCAGAACAAGTCCTCAACTCAGTGATGCAGGAACTGGACGCTTTGCATGAAAATGTCAAAGGTCAGTTAAACCAGGACATTACTCGGCTGCAAACTGAAAAAAATCACCTGATTGAAGATATTGAAGGCCTCCGGGAGCAATATCGCAAATTGCAGTCTCAGCAAATGGAATCTCTGTCTGGGCGATACATTCAGCAGCAGCAATTGTGGCTGAAGCAGTTGGCTCAAATTTTGGCTCACAATTTGCAGGATTTGTTGGTGCAGCGGTTCAACGAACTCAGCGCTAACTCGGGCCATTCTCTCAGCAGCCCAATTCCCAGCGGCGAATTCCCCATACCCATGCCCCCTAGCAACTATGACGAACGGGCCTCGGAGTTATTGGCGGCGCTGGATGAACGGATCGATCGCAGTTTCCAGATGCTAGAACAAGATTTGAGCAGCTATGAAAGCGAGCTATCCATGCGGCTCAACAACATGAAAACCCTCGAACTTCAAGGGGAAGAACTGTTACAAAATCTCGTCAACCGCATTCGGGAAGAACTCGCAGAAGAAGAATATCTTGACAATCCTTTCGATGCTCAAGATTCCTATCCCGAGGAAGCAACTAATTCTATCCGCCCGCAAGTTTTGCCGCCAACACCTGCAGATGCGCCGCGCCAAGCCGTGGCAGAGCCTTCAGCCGCGCCTACCGCAGTCGCGAAAGCAACTTCTCAAGTGCAAACAGGTTTAATTCTGGCTTTGTCTTCGGCGGTGGTATTGTCGCTGTTTAATGTTTGTTTGAGAATTCTAATTAAAAGCAGAAATCCTCGGATGATTTTTGGCGTGTTTGAGCTTGATGGGGTGGTGACTCGGGGTTTTGGAAATTCTCTGTTGATTTTGTTGATGCGGCTGATCGTGGTGATGGCTTTGATGCCAGTATTGGCAACATTTCTGTATCCTTCTGTCTGGAAAGATCTTAAACGGTTTTTCTACTCGCGCGATCTATCTTTGTGGAGCAAGGTTTTAGGAAGCGCATTTTTTCTGTTTTTGTCTCAGGTTTTGATTTATTTGGCGATCGGCAATATTCCGGCGGGGATTGCTATTACAATTTTCTTTATTTACCCCATCATCACCGTACTGGGTTCTTGGTTATTGTTTGGCGCTCGCCCCAGCACGATCGGCTTTTTGGCGATGTTGGGGATTACCGCAGGTCTGATTTTAGTTGGATCGCCGAGTTTTGCTGCGCCAGCTCCCGGCGGTGGCAATGTCGAGGTAGGAGTCGCCGCTGCACTGGCTTCTGGGATTACCTTTGCAGGTTACGTATTGCTAACTCAAATGGCCGCCGGCAAACTGCACCCGATTCCTTTTAGTTTAGTTAATTTCGGCGCGATTTTTGTATTTTCGTCCCTGAGTTTGTGGGTACCGCTGTCAGAGAATCTGGCTCCGAAAATCGACCAAAATGTTTGGCCTGGTTTGATTGTGGGAGGGATTGTTTTAGGGGTACTGACACTATTTAGCTATCTTTTGAACAATTTTGCCATCCGGTTCGCGGGGGCGGCCTTAGCGTCAGTAATTGGCACTTTGGGCCCAGCGATGACTGCACTCTTCGGGTTTATAATTATCAATGAGAAGTTGCAGCCTGTAGCAATTCTCGGCATGGCTGTGGTGACATTGAGCGTGGCTGCGATGAGTGTAGAACGCATGGTGGCTCCTCAAAAGAAGGCTACTTAAGTTCAGTTGATAGTTGACAGTTGACAGTTGATAGTTAACAAAGGAAGGAAGAGGATTGGAGTAATGAATCGTCTGATTTTAATTTCTCCCTACAAGGAAGAGGCTTTAAACCAATCCTTTCTGGTAAAAACTGCTGTTTGTAGTGAGGACTTTAGTCCTAGGATTTTGAGGACTAAAGTCCTCACTACGAACTTGTTTTATAAAGTGTTTGTAGTGGGGAATGCAAGTCATCCCATTTTGATTACTAATTAGGGCTTGCTGAAAAAGTCAGAAAACAGCATTTAGAAAGATGAGTGAATTTGAGATCGCCTCGACAATATAAGTTTTATCAATCTTGTGATGGCAAAACATAGCTTTTGCCAATCATTTGAGCCAAAAAACATCCCCAAAGGTTTTTATTATGAAATAGACCGAAAAAAAGCCAAAAAGCCTGCCGTACCCTGGCAGAAAGATTCATCACCAGAAAAGTTATAGCGATGCTTGTTTCAGAAGTATTATTAAGTTTAGCCATCACTCTACCAAGGCTAAATCTTCTTTTAGCTTCTCCAAATTTTCCCTCAATTAAGTTACGAATTCTCTTATCTGATTGAGCTTGTTTTTTTAGTGATTTGCTCAGATTTTTGGGAGGTCTTCCTAGACGGACACCGCTCATTCTGATGCCGAGTTCTTTGCACCAAACTCTATTTTCTTCTGTTCGATATATCCGATCTACATGAATTGATTCAGGGTAAAATCCGGTGAATTGTTTAAATGCTTCTACTTGTCTTTTAAGGTCTCCTGATTCTTTAGATTCGTTTTGCTTGTCGGCTCGATCGCCCACTTATCGGTACGATCGCCTGATTGTCGGTATGATTGAATCAATGACGTGGCGATCGACTGACTCACTCTTTTAAGATGCAAGGGGCGGGTTCACCAACAATAATTGCCACTCAACCAATAATCTCAAAAACCCGCCCCCACCCAACGGTAAATCACTTCCCTAAATCTGGCGGAAATTCACGGATGTAATCCCATTAGCAGTCACTCCAATCATCACACCTAACTCCTCCCCCGTCAAGATATTTTTGATGAGAACTCCCTGAATATTTTGAGTAATTGCTAACTGATTAAAACTTAAACCACCAGCTAATCCAATCAAATCTTGACCGACGGTAAAATCAGCGATAACATCAAATCCGCGATCGGCTTCTAAGACAAAAATATCATTCCCACTACCGCCAATCAAACTATCATTACCCAAATCTCCGAAAAGAACATCGTCACCTTGACAACCAGTTAGAGTATCGTTATCTTCCCCTCCATAAATAGTATCATTTCCTTCACACCCTCCCAGAATATCTGCTTGTTCGTTACCGCTGATAAAATCATCGCCAGCCCCGCCGCAAATGGTATCATCACCTTGACTTCCAAACAGCGAATCCTCACCTTCACTACCAAAGATTATGTCATTCCCTTTGCCTCCAAATAAGGTGTCATTACCCTTACCACCATCAATGAAATCATCATTTCTGTTACCATAAACGATGTCATCACCTTCGCGACCATTGATGGAGTCATTGCCTTTACCTCCGAAGATTAAATCGTTGCCAGCATCGCCCAGGATGATGTCATTATTTTCATCTCCAAATAAGATGTCGTCACCTTTGCCACCGCTGATAAAGTCATTGCCTTTATTGCCGTTGAATATGTCACGACTCTCGCCACCATATAAGTTGTCATTCCCAGATTTAGCATCGAATATATTGCCGTTGTTGCTGCCAAGACATTCATCGTTTTGGGCAGTGCCTATTTGAATGCCGGATATACCGAGTATGGTGTTTTCAACTGTATTTGGTTGGTTTAAGTTGGGATAGTCAATTTCATCGCAGATGCAGTCATCGTTGGGGATGTTGTTAGTTATTGGTGTTGGCGTTAATTCGGGTGTTGGTGTTACCTCGGGCGTCGCTGCGGGTGTTGGCGTTACCGCAGGTGTCGGTGTCGGTGTCGGAGTTAGCGATGGTGTCGGCGTTGGTGCGGGTGTCAGTGTTTCCGCAGGCGTTGGTGTCGGCGTTGGTGCAGGTGTTTCGGTTACCGCAGGTGTTGGCGTTACCGCAGGTGTTGGTGTCGGTATTGGTGCAGGTGTTTCGGTTACCGCAGGTGTTTCGGTTACCGCAGGTGTTGGTGTCGGTGTCGGAGTTAGCGATGGTGTCGGCGTCGGTGTCGCTGTCGGAGTTTCCGATGGCGGGGGCGTCGGTGTTGGAGTTGGAGTTGGCGAGAAAGGCGTCGGAGTTGGACTTACCTCGGGCGTCGGAGTCGGCGAGAAAGGCGTTGGTGTGGTGACAGGAGTTGGTGTGGTGACAGGAGTTGGTGTGGTGACAGGAGTTGGTGTGGTGACAGGAGTTGGTGTGGTGACAGGAGTTGGTGCGGTAATATTCACACTAAAATTACCTAAACCGCTAGCAGCAGATAAATTGCCAACAACATCCTTCACCTGCGATGCTTGCAAATTAACAGTGTAAGTAGCATTATCAGCATTATCCCAACTTCCGCCTGGGGGAGTAAACGAATATGTTGCTGTGCGCGGTGTACCATTGCTATTAGTATTAACACTAACAAAGTTAGCAAAAATAGCACCACCAGACCAATTTACAACAACATCAGAATTATCTAAACTGCTAACATCAACTCCACTAGCATCACTGAAAGTAACTGTCAACGTCTGACTTGTACCACCCGCTGTAGTAATGTTAGAAACTGCCGCCAAGTTAGCAGTAGGTGGGATGACATCAATAATCGGTATCGCGATATTAGCAGTGCGAACCAGTTGAGTTGCTGCGGTGTTATTGTTACCCACAGCATCTGTGGCTTTAGCTGTGGGAATATCAACTGTGACATTACCACTAGCAGTAGGTGTGACATCAAAAGTGTAAGTTTTGGCATCAACTATGACAAAGTTTCCGACAGCAGCATTGGCTACGGTGATATCAGTAGTATCAAAGCCGATGACATTTTCACTGAAGGTGGCGGTGACTGTAAATAAACCAGTTACTGTTGGTGTTGAAGTTGATGTTAAAGCAACTGTAGGTGCGGTGATATCGGCTGTGCGAACAAGTTGAGTGGCTGCGGTATTGTTATTACCTGCTGTATCTGTGGCTGTGGCTGCTGGAATATTAACTGTAACATTGCCAGTGGCTGTTGGTATAACTGTGAAAGTATAAGTTGTACCAGTACCTGTAAATTCACTAACAGTCCCGTTAGCAACATTCACGCCTGTGGCGGTAAATCCTGTGACGTTTTCGCTGAAGGTTGCTGTGACTAAAAATGGTGCGTTTGTGGTGGTTGGTGATGCGGATGTTAGGGCTACTGTTGGTGCGGTGATATCGGCGGTACGAGTCAATTGAGTGGCTGCGGTATTGTTATTGCCAGCGGTATCAGTGGCTGTAGCTGCTGGAATATCTACGGTGACATTGCCAGTTGAAGTTGGTGTAACTGTGAAAGTATAAGTTGTGCCGCTACCTGTGAAGTTGCTAATTGTACTGTTAGTTAGATTCACGCCTGTGGCGGTAAATCCTGTGACGTTTTCGCTGAAGGTTGCTGTGACTAAAAATGGTGCGTTTGTGGTGGTTGGTGATGCGGATGTTAGGGCTACTGTGGGCGCTGTAATATCGGCAGTGCGTGTAAGTTGAGTCGCAGCGGTATTGTTGTTACTAGCGGTATCAGTTGCTCTAGCAGCAGGGATATCAACTGTGACATTGCCAGTTGAAGTTGGTGTAACTGTGAAAGTATAAGTTGTGCCGCTACCTGTGAAGTTGCTAATTGTACTGTTAGTTAGATTCACGCCTGTGGCGGTAAATCCTGTGACGGTTTCGCTGAATGTTGCTGTGACTAAAAATGGTGCGTTTGTGGTGGTTGGTGAAGTTGATGTTAAGGTGACATTTGGTACAATTGTGTCTACAACTATGGCTTTGTTATTAGCCAAAGACTGTCCCGCAGGAATAGTTAATGTTGCATTATTTGCCGCAGTATCTCTGAAGGTTGCACCGACTGCTAAAGTGAACCCAGTTGAGTTGAGATCCGTGCTATTTTGTCCGGCTAGTGGAGTGTAAATTCCCACAGCAGATGTGCCCGTGAAAGGTGCAATAGTTACAGTGCCGCCTGTGTCTAGGGCGACTGTCATGTTACCGCCTGCTAAGGTAACTGCTTCGCTGAAATTGACGGTGACGTTGATGTTGTTAGTTGTGTTGTAACTGCCGTTGGCGGTGGTTGAGGTGACGCTGGTGATGGTGGGTGCAACAGTATCAATAACTATGGCTTTGCTACCGCCGAGGGAGTTGGCTGTGGCTAGGGCAGGGAGGATTAAATCGGCATTCGTGGTCAAATTATCTTGAATTGTGCCGCCGTTGAGGGTGAGGGCAGTTGTGGAGAGGTATTGTAAGTCGAGAGAGGTGTCTCCTGGTTGAACTACATAGTTGAAGGTGAGGGCTGTACCGCCACTACCGCTAGCATAGGTGGCAAATTGGTCGGTTGTACCGGTTTCTAGTTGCAGTCGGGGTGTGCCGGTGACATTGACAGCAGCATCGAAGGTGACGGTGATGGGGATGGTAGAACCAACACCGTAGCTGCCGTCAGGGGTGGTGGCGGTGACAGCGGTAACTTTGGGGGTGGTGTTGAGTAGGATGGAGGCGGTGTTGCTGTTGGAGTTTGCCACAGCTAAGTCAGGGAGGCCGTCGCCGTTGATGTCGCCGATGCTGACGGAGATGGGGTCATTGCCAGTAATGAAGGTGACTCGGCTGGCGAAGGTGGGGGTGGTGGCGTTGGTGGGGGTGGTGTTGAGCAGGATGGAGGTGGTGTTGCTCAAGATGTTCGCCACAGCTAAGTCAGGGAGGCCGTCGCCGTTGATGTCGCCGATGCTGACGGAGATGGGGTCATTGCCAGTACTGAAGGTGACTCGGCTGGCGAAGGTGGGGGTGGTGGCGTTGGTGGGGGTGGTGTTGAGCAGGATGGAGGCGGTGTAGTTGTTGACGTTTGCCACAGCTAAGTCTGGTTTGCCGTCACCGTTGATGTCGCCGATGCTGATGGAGCGGGGCTCATTGCCAGCACCGAAGATGACTTGGGTGGCGAAGGTAGGGGTGGTGGCGTTGGTGGGGGTGGTGTTGAGCAGGATGGAGAGGTTGTTGCTGATGAAGTTCACCACAGCTAAGTCTGGTTTGCCGTCACCGTTGATGTCGCCGATGCTGACGGATAAGGGGCCATTGCCAGCAGTGAAGTCAACTTTGGTGGCGAAGGTGGGGGTGGTGGCGTTGGTGGGGGTGGTATTGAGCAGGATGGAGACGTTGTTGCTGCTCCGGTTCGCCAAAGCTAAGTCTGGTTTCCCGTCACTGTTGAAGTCGCCGATGCTGACGGAGTAGGGCCCATTGCCAGTGGTGAAGTCAACTTTGGTGGCGAAGGTGGGGGTGGTGGCGTTGGTGGGGGTGGTATTGAGCAGGATGGAGGCGGTGTCGCTGTTCCGGTTCGCCAAAGCTAAGTCTGGTTTGTTGTCACCGTTGAAGTCGCGGATGCTGACGGAGATGGGGTTACTGCCAGTAGTGAAGTCAACTTTGGTGGCGAAGGTGGGGGTGGTGGCGTTGGTGGGGGTGGTGTTGAGCAGGATGGAGGCGGTGTTGCTGATGTAGTTCGCCGTTGCTAAGTCTGGTTTCCCGTCACCGTTGATGTCGCCGATGCTGACGGATAAGGGGAGATTGCCAACAGCGAAGTCAAATTTAGGGGCGAGGCCTAGTACGCCGCTGTAGGTTTTGAGGGTGTTGAGGCTAAATGGTATTGCGGTTTCTATGGCGCCTATTTGCACTTCTAATTCCCAGTCTCCACCTAATTCGCTGCTACCAGTGGGGTTTGCGGAGGCGGCAATGTCTGCACCTGTGATTTCACTCAGTCGTTTGAGGAAGTTTTTGCCAGTTTCATCAGCGCCTATTTCACACCCATATAATAGGATGTCGGCGTTTTGGGTGAGGGATTTTCCCCACTGTTGGAGTTGGGTAGTGAATTTTTCTAAGTTACTATTGTTGATGGTTTCTGTGCTCAGATTGACGCTGCCGGGGCTGCCGTGGGAAAGTATGTGTAATGCTTCAATATCTTTTTGATTGGCTAAGGCGTTAGTAATTTGGGTGATGCCACTAACTTTGTCATCTAAAATAATAATTTCAGCGCGATCGGTGCTTTGAATTAGGTCTTGATAATCTTGTACTGAGGGGTCTACGAAAATTATTTGGTTTTTCATGCTAGGCGATCGATGTTTTTTTATGAGCATAATTTATCATACTCATATGGAGTTTTCAACCATAATAGAGAAAGTTTTTATGTCTTCATATTTTATGAGGCTGCATAGAATCTGAGCCTCCCTAACCAATAAGGGTAGGGCTGTTTCATTGTTTTGTAGGGGCAATCCCCCTGTGGTTGCCCAATTCATCTGAGGAGAGGGCGGGCACGGCACCTCCCATACAGATAGATATGCATGAAGGATTTAGGATTACTATATGAATAACAAAACAATTTTGAATACACCACACGAACACGAGATTTTTGGCGATCGCGATTTGCCATCTTGGTTAACCGAACAACGAATCAGCCTCGCTTGCACTACTTATCAAACCAGCAGGTTGATGTTAATCGGTGCTGTGCCAGAAACCAACAGAATCTCGGCTTTTTGGCGGATATTCGATCGCGCAATGGGACTTTTCTGCACACCGGAACGCCTTTACCTTAGCTCAAAATATCAACTCTGGCAATTAGACAATGTGCTGGCTGCGGGTGGACAACATCAAGGTTACGATAAACTATACATACCAAGAATTGCCCACACCACAGGAGATATCGACATTCACGATATCGCTGTGGATAAGAATAATCAAATTCTGTTTATTAGCACGTTGTTTAATTGTATCGCTACTTTGAGCGATCGGCACAGTTGCAAACCTCTCTGGAAACCGCCGTTTATCTCACAATACATCAATGAAGACCGCTGTCATCTCAACGGTTTGGCGATGGTTGATGGGGAGGCGAAATATGTTACGGCGTCGAGTCAATCGGATGTGGTGGATGGCTGGCGCGATCGCCGAAAAAACGGCGGTATAGTTATTGATGTGGCATCTAATGATATTATTGTTACGGGATTGTCGATGCCGCACTCACCTCGCTGGTATCGAGATAAGTTGTGGTTGCTGAATTCGGGGAGAGGAGAATTTGGTTGTGTGGATTTAGATACAGGGACATTTCAGGCGATCGCATTTTGTCCGGGATATGTCCGAGGATTGGCATTTTGGCAGAATTGGGCGATTGTTGGATTGTCGAAACCGAGGGGTGGTGACAATACTTTTAGCGGTTTAGAGTTGGATGAGTTGTTGGTAGCTAAGGATGCTGAGGCTCGGTGTGGGATGATGGCGATCGATTTGACTACTGGTGCGATCGTTCATTGGTTGCGGTTTGAAGGAGTTGTCACGGAACTGTATGATGTGCAGGTGATTTCGGGAGTGCAAAAGCCGATGGCTTTGGGTTTTCAAACGGATGAAATTGCTCAGTTAATTACTTTGGAACTTTAACCGCTGATGGTGGCGGATATACGCAGATGGACGCAGATTAAGATAGATTTTGTTTTGTTACCTCAACATAAATATGTTCTAACCGCACCGGATAGCGAGCAATTGAATCAATAGAAATTCCATCAAAACGCAAAATAATATCCTTTAATTCCAAACGTTCCGGCAGCCAAAAAGCCAAATCGCTACCGTAGCGGCGGGGAATAAAACTGTATTCTGCTGCGCGGGCGATGACTTCAGCTTCTGCGTCGGTTTTAACCACAATAATTTCCTGAGCAGGAATTAGTTTTTGCAACTCCTCCAAACTGCCCTCAGCCACAATACTACCATTCTTTAAAATCCCAATTCTCTGACACAAACGCTCAGCCTCATCCAACAAATGAGTTGTTAGCAAAATTGTAATTCCTTCCGATTGCAAGCGCTGAATTAACTCCCAAATTTCATAACGAGCCTCAATATCTAAACCAGTTGTCGGTTCATCTAAAATTACTAATTTAGGCTGGTGAACCAAAGCCACCGCAATATTCAAACGGCGCTGCATTCCTCCGCTCAAAGTTTCCACCGGACTTTGAGCTCTATCTATCAAATTTACTGCTTTTAAGCATTGTTCTACTTGATAGCGGCGCTGTTGGCGCTCTAAACCATAAATTTGAGCAAAAAAATTGAGGTTTTCTGCACAGCTAAGGCTTTTGTAAAGCAAATTTTCTTGAGGCGCTACACCGATTAACAGTTTAGTAGATTCCGAAACAGGTTCGCCATTGATGAAAACCTTACCGCTGTCAGCATTTAGCAAATTGCATAAAATATTGATAGTTGTAGTTTTGCCCGCCCCATTTGGCCCCAGCAAACCGTAAATTTCGCCAGCTTGAATGTGCAGTGTTAAATCGTTAAGCACTGAACGTTCGCCGTAAGCCTTATTTAGCTTTTCTATTTGCAGCACTGCTTAAAATCTCCTAGTTTTTTCTCTAAATTATCTTTGAATTCCCTGATTTATTTAAAGTCTTCTTTCTACTCTTAACATCCGCCGATATGACAGCCATCCGCCTGCGATCATCGAAATAGCAAATATGAATAAAAACCAGAAGTGCGATTCAATATCCGCAAAATCTTTGCCGTTAGCCCACACGCCTATCAGCGCTTCGTTCATATGATAAATCGGATTGTACTGGGCGAGATCCAGCAGGGTTTTGGGGAACAGCGCAGTTGGCAAAAATGCACCTCCTAAAATCAACAAAGGAACGCCGAAAGCAGCTACTAGCGAGTTGACATCTTCCGTGCGCCTCGCAAACTGCGTCCCCAGAATAAAGCCAACTCCTACGTAGGATACAATGCTGAGTAGAATAATCGCGCATCCTAACAGAATAGATCCTTGAAATTGTGCTCCCAAACACGCTGCGATCGCGTATACTAAAATTACCTGACCGATGCCGATCGCGCTGTGAGCCAGAAAAATTCCTAAAAAGTAGGAAGTGCCACTCAGGGGGGAAACAAATAAGCGCTTGAGAGTATGCTGTTCTCGCTCTGAAACTACCGTGGCTACACTGCCGCCGAGACAGCTAAAAAATAAAGCGGCTCCTACTAAACTTGCAGGTGCAGCACTTTCAAAGGCTTTGGCTGTGGTGAGATTGGCGCGTTCTTTTAAAATTAAACCATTGATTAGCAAGATAGAAATTGGAAAAATACTCCACAAGACTAAGCTGCGCCGCCGCCTTCCCAATTCAATTAAAATTCGCTGCGCTACTGCGAGGGTTTCATACCAGTATTTCATAGGGATTGTGTTAGCATTGTAAGAATTGGAAATTGACATCAAGTCCGAAAAGAATCAACACAATCAAATTGGTTCGTAGTGAGGACTTTAGTCCGCATCAATCCGAGGACTCGAATTCCGAACGATCAAATTGGTTCGTAGTGAGGACTTTAGTCCGCATCAATCCGAGGACTCGAATTCCGAACGATCAAATTGGTTCGTAGTGAGGACTTTAGTCCGCATCAATCCGAGGACTCGCATTCCGAACGATCAAATTGGTTCGTAGTGAGGACTTTAGTCCGCATCAATCCGAGGACTCGCATTCCGAACGATCAAACCTTCTTGATGGCATTGAATTTACCGGAAATTATATGATTATTGATAATAACGCCACGGCATATTATACCATAGAAATACTAAGAATGTTAAATTTCAATAAAAAACCCGCCCGCGCGGGTTTTGTGATTTGACCAGACTAGGTTTTAAATTTTCGGTGTCTATCGCTACACTCATTTAATACTAAAGTTCGTACCTCTGTAACATCCTTGAAAAGAAGTTAAACTTGTACGGTTTGTCTGTTCGAGTTTAGTCACGAGGGAGGGAGTATTACTTTCAGGATTTGTACCCCACTTGTAAATAAAGTCGCCGATGTAGTTTCCGGTTGCTTCGTAGCTGTGCACTTGTATCGGAATTCCCGAAACTCCTGAAACTGTTTGGTTGTTGTATCCGTTAACAATGATTTTCTCGATAACTGCTCCGGGTTCTACAGTCACGTTCCAGTTGACTGGTTCGTAGGCCGAAAGTGCAAGTATTATTGGCTTGTTGCGGCGTTCTACTTTAACTTGGATAGCACTTTTAGACAAATTTGCCTTCCCGTGTTCGGCATTAGCTTCGTAAACACCAATCAAATGAAGTTCTTTATCTCCGGTTGACGAACCAACATAGGCTGAAAAATCGTCGGAACCGCCAATCCCGCAGTTGGCGGCCGAACTAATGGGGGAAGTAAAAGTTGTTTTTTCGGCGAGTTTCTGCTGCACCGTCGGGACTACCCACCAACCGGTTCCAACTCCTAAAGCACCTATTAAAGCAGCGGCAATTCCGAAAGGAATGACGTTTGTGAGGTGGCGAAAGGCGGTTGTTGCAGTTACTTGGGCTCGGGTTTGCTCCCAAGTTTCAGCAGTTTTTCCGGCATTGCAGCCATCTAGACAAGCTAACAAAGCTAAACTTTCCGGCTGTTCGAGCAGACTTTGAACTGCTTTCCCTTCTCCAACGTAGAGATTTCGAGTTTCGGTGTCTAACAGCAGCCAGTAGCGATCGCCCTCGCCGAAGTTGTACTCTTGTAGCGCAGGCTTAACTAAATCGTGCTGCAAAAATACCAGCCAAGCCATGTTATTGCCAGTTCCGACTATTTTGCCGTCGCTGAAAATAAGTTGGTCGATGTCGGGTTCCCACCGCCAAGCTACCCAGCGACTGTTTCCTCGATAGCCGAGGGATTTTTCCAGTTGCGGATGAGCGGTTATTTCTAAGCGTTGAACTAAGTTTGACACAGTTGGTATCCTCAACTACGCGCGATCGAAGCTATCCCAAAGGGTAGGGAATCGCCACTTCCAGTCTCAGCTTAACTTATCCGGCGATCGTCCTTCAAAAACTACCCGTGCCGTGTTGCTGGGATTGGTATTCGGCGAAGTTCCCGGATTGAAATTATTCTGCTGATTGGTATTCGGCGAAGTTCCCGGATTGAAATTATTCTGCTGATTGGTATTCGGCGAAGTTCCCGGATTGGGATTGTTGTTGGGATTAGTATTCAGCGAAGTTCCCGGATTGAGATTATTCTGCTGATTAGTATTCGGCGAAGTTCCCGGATTGAGATTATTCTGCTGATTAGTATTCGGCGAAGTTCCCGGATTGGCGTTGTTGTTGGGATTAGTATTCGGTGCAGTTCCCGGATTTGCGGGATTTGCGGGATTTGCGGGATTTGCGGTACCAGCAGGAGTAGTTATCGGGGCGTCGGCAGCATCTCTGGTGACACTATTGGGGTTGCGGGGGGCTGCTGGATTAGCTGCGTTGGGGTTATTTCCAGGAGTATTGGCTGGGTTGTCGGCTGCGGGAGCCGTTTTTTGGGGAGCAGCGTTGGTGCCGCACAAGCTGACTAAATCAAAAGTTGTACCGCTTGGGGTTTCGATGAAGCAAACCGGCACATCTACTCGCGGGTTTGAAGCCCTGGGAAACTGACCTGTTCCGGGCATGGGACGGCTAAAGGCGGCTTGTGCCATCAATGGAGTCAAGGCAGCCGATAGAGCGGCTGCGAGGCGCAATAATCTCATCAGCACTTCCTCAAGTGTTATATTTATATGCTCCACTATGGCTGATAAACTGCCAAGTGTCCTCATAAAAATTAATACGGGATGCGGGAAACTCAACGGCTTTAGCCTTGAGAGGGAAGCTATAAGGGGGACTTCAGTCCCCGTCAATCCTAATATGCGTAACTGTAGCCATCTTTTCTGTGAACTATTTTGCAGTATTTATGGCTAATTCCTTGCACCAATTCTGATGCTGAGATGTTGAACAAACCTGTCGTTCTAACTGCAACCAGACCAACATATTCACCTATTTTCTTGCCACTGATGACGATTGCTTTTACGATGTCACCAGTTTGAAAGCCTTTAACAAACTTGTTTCGAGGAACGTACCGAGACGGAAAGCCAAATTTGTCCGTGCGACACATTTGACGAGTTCCGTGTCCTGTCGCCTTGATTAGCAGTGGCTTACTTGTTAGTACAGACAAGGATTCAATTTGACCCACACAGGCAGCGTCAAGCCAATGGCTTTTGGGTAGTTGTAGTCGAGTACGATTGAACTTGGTCAGTCCACCTGAACCAGTTAAAACAGGCAACCCCGTTTCTTTCAGTCGTGAGAGCAACGCCCATCGAGTCGAATTTACAGCAGTAGCGTCCTTGAGGGGACGCTTAGCCTGGGTGAGAATGTGCTTCAAGATGTCAGGTTTCTTGGCTAAGAATTGTTGAACATCCTGAGTTCCTTTTTTGAGGTTGCACGCTTGACAAGCTAGGCATAGATTAGAAATTCGGTTGCTGCCACCTTTGGCTTTGGGATAAATATGCTCATATGCTCGGGTGCATCTCACTTTGGCGAAGGTGTCAAAAAAGAGTTAAAATGAAAAAGCTAGTAAAATCCTCAAATAAAGATGAGGCAAATAAAATGACACCATCAGACCAACAAAAGCTAAAAAGCCACTTAAACGCGGTAGCAGAAATTCGTATCCGCTCAATAATTCGGGGTAGCCCAGAAAAAAAGTAGGCAAAGTATATAAAATGTTATAAAATAGGAAACATGACGCAAAAGATTATTTCACAAGACAAGTCACCCTACAATATACTACTGC
>NZ_JAHRFA010000095.1:0-24721 GCF_020883045.1 Microcoleus sp. CAWBG58
AAGGGCAAATAGATAAGGATGACTTATTGTTTGAAAAAACCTCGCCAAGATTTTTAAACAATAATAATTTCTTATGTGTTGTTCCTTATGAAGAAAAATTGGATCCTTCTAAAGAATTAAAAGATCCTTTAGAAAAGCTTCTCGCCGCCAATGCTAATTACTCAAACCGGGAAAATAAAAATCAAAAACGATCATAAGGTCAAAACTTAAAGTACCGCAAAGATGTATTTATGAACAACGATTGCCCATTAGGACTAATTGACTGCTGCACTTACCCGGAAATCGCAAAAAATTCTTCAGGAACTACCCGTTGCACAAATTACCATGCTTGTAAGCAATGGGGAAAACCGTGGAGAATACCCTTGACACGAATAGATCGAAGCAATTCTCCTTTAGACCCATTGACATTCGATTCCGGTTATTGGCTAGTAGACTTCCTCAAAGAGTACGGGGGACACGGATTTCAAGACAGAAATTGGGCAGCCTATTTCGCCGATTACGGATACGCACACGCAGAGCCAATTCCCCGCTCAAAGAGAACCAAACCATCCTTCAGCAAATTCAGCAAACAACAGTACCAGTAAAAATGGCAAATAAAACCCACAAGTACCTTGTCATCTTGCTGACTGGAATCCCTATCAGTCACGGCGCTTTTGGTATCGAATTTAGTCGCTCGCTCGGCGTAGAGGTTTTTAGCGAGTATGTCACTCAGTTACCGGAATTCACTATCAAATGGAGCAACAGGATATTCTCAAGAAAAGGCATTCACACGTTTCGCGAACGGGTCGAAGAGAAAGACCTGTGGATAATAACCAAGATCGTTAGATACGTGGAGGTAGGCTGCACAGACATCGGCTCAACACTCGAAGAAAAAATACGCCATCAGCCCACCGACAACCCTTATGCAGCGGTACTCGGCGACAAAAACAAGCCGTGGTTCGAGAGTAAGATGTTACTCATCAAGTGATCGCAAGCTCACTGCTGTTCTAGCTTGTCGAGTCCAAACTCGTGTTTAAACGACTGCTACTTTCTATTCTCTGCAACTGCTGCCCCATCAGGCGCTCTATCTCTAGAGTGAGCATCACTGTTTGAGAACAAGATTCAAAATAGCGCTCAACGACCTTACCACAGATCGAGCCAACATCACCACGCCAGACTATGTCTGGGAAATAATCCAAATCGATGTTTACAATGTCCCCGACAAGAGGGACATGATCCGATTCCCAATAAAAATCCTTGATGAGCGATGTCAGATCTACACTTAAAATTTTGCCATTGCCAGCTGTCAGCCATATGTCGATTTGCGCCATAAAATTCCCCCCAAAAGGAACTTGTTTTCCATATTTCATTTTGCATCAGATTAAACTTAGTGGCGACTCATTTTTGACCCACCTTTGCAGCGACAAAATCCGATCGTAAGCTCGCTGCTGTTCGCGCTCGTTGAGGGCTAGGTGATAGGTTTGTGTGTGCGTGGCAAGAGAATGCCCCATCTGTTTAGCAGCGAGTGATGTATCTAACCCAAAACCAATAGCCCGGATCGCCCAAGCGTGCCGCAAATCGTAAGCCCGGAAATCCATCACCGATCTGGAAAAAAACTTGCAAACGCGATCGCCAAAATCGGCATGGCACCGACCAGTAACAGGCGGTCTTTTGACATTTGCCAAGTCCCATTGCTCTGCCCATTCCGGTCGCAGTGGCCAGCACTGCCGATATCCAGTCTTGCCCTCAAGCACTTGAGCGATCGGAAATTTGCTCATGTCCAGAAAGAACACCTCGTGGTCGCGCAAACCATAGGCTGCAATAGCACCATAAACCCACTGCCACTGCGGGTTACGGATCCCGTCAAAATAGCCGGATATGGCTTCATCCGTCGGCAGGTTACGAGGCTGAACCTTTGTTGGCGAATAATCTCCAATTAGATCGCTCACTTCAATGTCAAGCCCCGCGAACTGAGCCAACTGGCGAAAAGCAAGGCAAAACCGACGGCGCTGGCGAGAATTAGGCTTCGTTGTGGCGATCGCACAAAGCAAAACTTCTGGGGATAGCGGTTCACCCGGAGGCAACGTCCCAAAAGGTCGCGCGTAATCGGTCTTCCAGGTGGTATCAGAAACACCTTGCCGCTTCACTTCTTCAAATCTTTGAGACCAGTCAGCAATCGTTTCCACCTTTTGAACGTGACTCTCGCCATACAAGCTCCAATCAAAGCTCTTCGAGTCTAGCAAGAACCCCAGCTTCCGTGCTTCCTTTTCTGCTAAAGAAACACCAGCCGGGTTGGCATGAACACCCAGAGCGATTTGTTGCTGATACGGAAGCGTCTTGTCTGAGGCGGGCCTGGGTGGGAGTGTAGCTTGCAAATAAAGGCGATCGCATTTCTGGACGATCGCAACGCCAGTCTTCGCCAACCTAAGCCGGCCGTTCGCTTGATTGAGCCGCCCACGGCTTGGGTTTTCCACGGTATTAAAACTGTATTACTTTCTATGGTCGATTATATAGCATCGTGAGTAATACACAATCGGTTACAATCCCGAAGTCAACGTAAATACGTAGCTCCAGGACTTTCTGAGACAATCAAAATAAAGGCGGCACCCAGATTTGAACTGGGGGTGGAGGTTTTGCAGACCTCTGCCTTACCACTTGGCTATGCCGCCGCTACGTCTGAAAATTGACGTTATACGATAATACACTAAATCCTGATTATTTCAACATATCTGTAAAAAATTTCCATCGCCCAAAGTTCGTTAGCCCTCAAAACCCTATCCCAAGCTAATCTAGAAATAGCTCGATCGCCTCCGCTTCACCCGCAACAGCAGCCATGACACCAAATTCTCCGCTACTCGTCGCCCAAATCACCGACACTCACTTGTTTGCAGAGTGCGATCGACAATGGAAAGGAATCTCGACAACCCGCACCCTGCAAGCAGTTCTCGATCGCCTGCAACAGATACAGCCGTCCCCCGATTTACTCTTGCTCACAGGCGACTTATCTCAAGACGAAACACCCGAATCTTACCAGCGATTGATTTCCCTCATCGCCCCCCTGGGAATTCCCGCCTACTGGATACCGGGAAACCACGACAACATCCCAGTCATGACAGAAATCTTAAATCAGCCGCCGATTTCCCCAAAAAAATCGTGGATGCAGGGAAACTGGCAGTTTCTGCTGCTTTCGAGTGTCGAAGCCGGATGCGACGGCGGGCGGCTTTCCCCAGACAGCTTGCAGTGGCTGGACTCTCAACTGCAACAAACGGGCGATCGATTTGTTACGATCGCTTTGCACCATCATCCGCTGGCTATCGACTGTGAAATTATGGACAGCATGATGCTGCAAAATGCCGATGAATTTTTCGCAATTGTCGATCGATACCCTCAAATCAAAATAGTCCTTTGCGGCCACATTCACCAAGAATTTCAACAACAGCGAGGCTTAGTTTCCTACTTGGGCACGCCGAGTACCTGCATCCAACTGCTACCCAAAAGCCATCCCATTGTCCTCGACACCATCGGGCCCGGATTTAGATTGCTCGAATTGGCGATCGATGGTACTTGGGAAACTAAGATTGAGCGAGTAGCCGTAGAACCTGCAACAGCTTGATCGTTTATCGTCAAGAGGTGGTTGGTAGTTGTTCGATCGACAAATCCAAGAATCCTCTACTAGGTTCGTAGTGAGGACTTCAGTCCGCATCAAATTGGTTAGTAGTGAGGACTTCAGTCCGCAGTAAAAATCATATAACTCAAGTCCAAACGAGCCAACCAATTTGATTGTGTTGCTTCAAGCGCAAACAGCAAACAACAATATTCAGCAAGTTTCTGAACCCAAATTTACAAATCATAGAACATATTTTTTACTGAATCATATATTAAAATAGTATTAGCAAAAACACACTCAATTGTCAATCTATCAACAGATAGATATCTTTATTAAGGTCAACATTTTATGATAAGTATTGACCGTAAATTGCAGACATATTTAGAGCGCACCGACAACGAACAAAAATATATCTGACAACCTTACAAAACAGGAGAAACTTAATATGTCTCAAGTCAATGGCGTCATGATGCAGTATTTCCACTGGTACAACCCCGCTGATGGCAGCCTGTGGAATCAGCTAGCAGAATCTGCAAAAGATTTAGCAAAAATTGGTGTAACATCCCTGTGGTTGCCGCCCGCCTATAAAGGAACCGGTGGCGGGATGGATGTAGGTTACGGTGTTTACGACATATTCGACTTAGGTGAATTCGACCAAAAAGGATCGGTACGCACCAAATACGGCACAAAAGATGAATATTTGCGCGCGATCAAAGCTGCACAAGATGTAGGAATTCGGATTTATGCCGATGTTGTCTTCAACCACAAATTAGGTGCCGATGCCGAAGAAGAAGCCGAAGCCACACCCTTCAATCCAGACAACCGCAATGACACCGTAGGCGAATATCAAAAAATCAAAGCTTGGACGCATTTTACTTTCCCCGGCCGCGAAAAAAAATATTCCAGCATGGAGTGGCATTGGTGGCATTTTGACGCTATTGATTACAACGTTTACAACACAGACACCCATGCCGTTTACCTGCTAAAAGGCAAAGAATTCGATCGCGGAGTAGACTTAGAGAAAGGCAACTTTGACTACCTCATGGGTTGCGATTTAGATATGGACAACCCAGAAGTCACCGGAGAATTAAAATACTGGGGCGAGTGGTATGTCGATACAACAAACGTTGACGGCTTTCGCTTCGATGCCGTCAAACACGTAGCAGCAGAATTTTTCCAAGAATGGTTGGAACACGTCCGCAACTATGCCAAACGCGACCTATTTGCCGTCGGTGAATATTGGTCTTACGAAGTGGAAGCTTTGCACTACTTCATCCAAGCAACGGATGGTAAAGTATCGTTATTTGACGCGCCACTCCACTACAACTTCCACGCTGCTAGCAAAGCCGGCAATAGCTACGACTTGCGTACCATTTTTGACAACACCCTGGTAAAAGACCAACCAACCCTCGCGGTTACTTTGGTTGACAACCACGATTCGCAGCCTTTACAATCTCTTGAATCAGTTGTCGAGGCTTGGTTTAAACCCTTAGCTTACGCTTTAATCCTGCTACGCAGCGAAGGATATCCGTGTATTTTTTACCCGGATTATTACGGCGCTAACTATAAGGACAAAGGAAAAGATGGCAGCGAATACGAGATTTGGTTAGAAAAACATCAAGCAATTCTCGATAAATTGTTGTTCGCACGCCAAACTTATTCCTACGGGAATCAGTACGATTACTTTGACCACGCGAATACCATTGGCTGGACGCGACTCGGAGATGAAGAACATCCGGGCGCTATGGCTGTGGTACTCAGTAACGGAGGCGATGGCACTAAGTTTATGGAAGTCGGACATCCAAATCAAACTTATATTGACATCACCGAACACATCAAAGAACCGATCGCAACTAATGACGATGGTTGGGCTGATTTTAGGTGCAACGCCGGTTCAGTTTCTGTCTGGGTTCCTCAGCCCTAAGCATTACCTTAATATTGACGGCATCCTCTATCTGAAGTAGGGTGCGCGCTGCGCACCTTACGGCTACGATCGTCCTATCCAACCATTTTTTACTTGGCTATTTCTGATTTTTGCTGATTAAAGCCTGTTCGTAGTGAGGACTTCAGTCCTCTCTTTCTAATCTTACTTTTAGGCGATCGCGCTACCAAATTATTTAAATAAAAAATTATGAAACTTGCAGAAAAAGTTGCCGTAATTACGGGCGGCGGGTCGGGCATTGGACGTGCAGCAGCAATCTTAATGGCCCAGGAAGGCGCAAAAGTTGCAATTATCGATCGCACTTTAGAAACAGCACAAGAAACCGTCCGCGAGTTGGTCAGTAAAGGAGGTTGCGGGTTGGCAATTGTCGCAGATGTGGCTGATTCTAAGCATATAAAACAGGCATTTGAAACAATTTTTGACGAATATCAAAGAATTGATATTGTGTTCGCAAATGCGGGGATTAATGGTGTCTGGTCGCCGATAGAAGAGATAGAACTGGATGAATGGGATCGGACAATTAACATCAACCTCACAGGAACTTTTTTGACAGTTAAGTATGCTGTTCCTTATCTCAAAAAACAAGGAGGTTCCATCGTCATTACATCATCGATTAATGGCACCAGAAGCTTCAGGAAAGTTGGCGCTACAGCTTACGCTTGTAGCAAAGCAGCCCAAGTAGCTTTTGCAAAAATGCTGGCGCTAGAACTTGCACCCAGCCACATCAGAGTCAATGCAATCTGTCCGGGCGGCGTACTGACTGCGATCGATAAAAGTACCGTTAAGCGCCATCTCGATCGCATCCTAGTCCCGGCTGATTGTATTAAAGATGTGATTCCGTTGACTGATAATACCGCAGGTTCCAGCGAAGACATCGCTCAATTAATGTTATTTCTGGTATCCGATGCCTCCAGCTTTATTACTGGTACTGAAGTCTGGATTGATGGCGGCGGTTCTTTGATTTAACATCGATTTAATCGGCAAACATACTGTTCAATAAAAATGCTATTAAAAAAAAAAGGTTCGTAGTGAGGACTTTAGTCCGCATCCAAATCAGCCGACTAAAGTCCTCACTACGAACCTTGGGAAAATTAATATTTGAGAAATATTGGCACCAACTCTCCATTTAATCGGCAAACATACTGTTCAATAAAAATGCTATTTTTTAAAAAAAGGTTCGTAGTGAGGACTTTAGTCCGCATCCAAATCAGCCGACTAAAATCCTCACTACGAACCTTTGTAAAATTCATATTTGATAAATAGGGCTTGCTGATTAAAGCTATAATCTTTACCAAATAAGGGTTTTAATCATTTTTGATGCAAACAAGTGCAAGGTTATCGGATTTAGAGGCTCAAAAACCATGCACTTTGGCGGAAAATCGCGGGGTAAATTTTGGTTCTGATCTCTAAAACCACCGTTATTCAAGCTGTGTGGAATCTAAATTCGCTTTGTAGCCTTTTTCAGCAGACCCTAAATATTGGCACCAACTCTCCATTGTTTGACAGCAGTTTGCAATTTTTGCGGCAGCCAATTATCGTATTGAGGATAAACAGGCAAACGCTGCACGAGCTGCCATCCGGCTGCTGCTAAAATATCTGTTAAGGTTTGGTGTTGCAAATGAGGATAATCGGGATTAACTTCATCTAGCGGCCCAATTCCGCCTAAATCTCTCGCACCTGCTTCTAAACAAGCTAGCAATAAGTCGGGCTGTGCAACTAAATTCGGCGGAATTTGTAGGCAGATTTCAGATGGTAAAATGCTGCGGCCGATCGCAATTACTTGTGGCATTTTTGTAGCATCAAAAACTTCGCCGTCCCAACTTTGCTTGTTTCCCGGACTGTGAGGTTGCAGGATAACTTCTTGAATGTGATTGTAGCGCGAATGAATCCGGGCGATCGCCTCCAACGTCTCAATCCAATCCGCCTCAGTTTCCCCAATTCCCAGCAGCAAACCAGTGGTAAACGGAATCTGCAATTCCCCAGCCCATTCTAACTGTTTGAGCCGCAGCGCCGGCACTTTACTCGGTGCGTGTCTGTGAACCGTTTGTAACAAATCGGGGGACAACTGTTCTACCATCAGCCCCATTGAGACATTCACCTGTTTTAACTGTGCCATCTCCTCAAAGCTGAGCGGCCCCACATTAGTATGCGGTAAAAATCCGAGACTAAGTGCCAGTTCGCACAAATCGTAAATCCGCTGAAACCAGGCTTTGCGCCGTTGACTCTGGGGATGTACCTCGCCGCTGAGGATGAGAATTTCAATTACACCTTGAGAAAGCAGCAATTTGAGCTGTTTTTCGGCTTCTGTGAGTGTTAGCCAAGGACTTTGCAGCGGTTCGGCCCGAAAATTGCAATAGGTGCAGCGATTGTAACACTCGTAGGTGGGAACCAACGTATAGGCAGGGCTGTAGGTGACGGTGCGGGACATTCCTTGGGATTTTTATCGATCGGACTTACGCAATAACATATATGTCTCACTGCGAGTTTTGCGGTTGGCGATCGCCCTCCTTCATATATCTTAACACTCGCGCCAGTCACTCATCTCGTTACCGGGCTAAATTATGAACATTTTTTTTGTTGGTGCGATCGCCTTCTCCTGCCGTTCTCACCTTTTAAATCCTTGTATAGTAAGCTTTGCAGCCATATATTAACTTTGCTTATGTAAAGTATAACTAAAACTGTGCTTAATACCCCTTTACAAACCGAAATAAAAGCTTTATGTTTATTTACATGGCGGAACACAAAGCCGTCACGAACATTGAAAACCAAATAAAGCAATCATAAAACAATGACAGCAACCTTACAGCAGCGCGAAAGCGCCAACCTGTGGTCGCAGTTTTGCAACTGGGTCACTTCGACCGACAACCGCATTTATGTGGGTTGGTTCGGAGTCTTGATGATTCCTACCTTGCTGACTGCAACAATCTGCTACGTAATCGCCTTCATCGCTGCTCCTCCAGTGGACATCGACGGCATCCGCGAACCAGTTGCTGGTTCCTTGATGCTGGGTAACAACATCATCTCCGGTGCTGTTGTTCCTTCTTCAAACGCGATCGGTTTGCACTTCTACCCAATCTGGGAAGCTGCTTCCTTGGATGAGTGGTTGTACAACGGCGGCCCTTACCAATTGGTAATTTTCCACTTCTTGATCGGTGTATTTTGCTACATGGGTCGCGAATGGGAATTGTCCTACCGCTTAGGTATGCGTCCTTGGATCTGCGTAGCATACTCTGCTCCAGTAGCAGCAGCTACCGCAGTATTCTTGATCTACCCGATCGGTCAAGGTTCGTTCTCCGACGGTATGCCCTTGGGTATCTCCGGTACATTTAACTTCATGATCGTGTTCCAAGCCGAGCACAACATCCTGATGCACCCCTTCCACATGTTGGGAGTTGCTGGTGTATTCGGTGGTAGCTTGTTCTCCGCCATGCACGGTTCTTTAGTTACATCTTCTTTGGTTCGCGAAACAACTGAAACCGAGTCACAAAACTACGGTTACAAATTCGGTCAAGAAGAAGAAACCTACAACATCGTTGCAGCCCACGGCTACTTCGGTCGTTTGATTTTCCAATACGCTTCCTTCAACAACAGCCGTTCCTTGCACTTCTTGTTAGGTGCATGGCCAGTAGTTGGCATTTGGTTTACCGCTTTGGGTATTTCCACAATGGCATTCAACTTGAACGGTTTCAACTTCAACCAATCGATTATCGACTCACAAGGTCGCGTCATCAACACCTGGGCTGATGTTATCAACCGCGCTAACTTGGGTATGGAAGTAATGCACGAGCGCAACGCTCACAACTTCCCACTCGACTTGGCTGCTGGCGAAACAACTCCTGTGGCTTTGGTTGCTCCTTCCATCAACGGCTAAGTTTTAGTCTGAGATAATCAAAAAGCGCCCCTAGAAATAGGGGCGCTTTTTGTTTGGGAAAATATATTTATAGCCTTTCTCAAAAAAGTGAGGTATGCCCTATGCCCACGGAGACCTATGCCCTATGCCCATGAGTACCTCGTATGGGAGTTTGAAAAGCATTTCGGATTCCCTCTTGCTTCCATGCGTTCGTTAGGTTAAATCGGCTACATTCATCTCAAAAAGGGGGTTGGAAACCCTGTACTTTTAGGACGGCTTTACTTGACACTCTCAGCGCTCTTCGCGACTGAGATTCTTAAGAAGTTTCGTTCTTAATATCCCTATTGCTAGGGTTCCTGGGCGCAATCCTATTGCCAAAAAATGGCGGGCTGCTATCCTTGCCTTTGGGCAAGCTCAGAGGAGCGTTTAAGGGGCTCGGGCCCTTGGTTCCGTGGAGTCCCCGCGTACCTTTAATATATGGTAGGCATTTGCTTCCCAGGTTTACACCTGTGTATCCATACCAACAATAGAGTGTAACGGCAAAAGACCTTTTTACACTGCTAAAAATGTTAAGAATTAAGAAAAATTCACGGCGGTTTTAACCGCCCGTGCCGCTTTCATCGAGCGGTCTAAAGACTCGCTCGTTTTCCGCTTGCCGAACTTTTTTTATAAATTTTTGTTAACAACCGCCATTTCACACTAGAAGTGCTAGAGTGTGAAGGGAACGCCAAAAGGTGAGCATGACATTAAGAGCCTTCAGCTACCGATTCTACCCAACGCCGGAACAAGAGAGTTTGTTGCGACGCACGCTCGGTTGCACCCGCTTGGTCTACAACCGTGCTTTAGCTGCAAGAACCCAAGCATGGTACACAGAGCTTAAACGGGTAGGTTACGCTGAAACCTCCTCCATGCTAACCGAATGGAAGAAAACAGAAGAACTAGATTTTCTGAATGAAGTTAGCTGCGTACCCTTACAGCAGTGTTTGCGTCACCTACAAACTGCTTACACCAAGTTTTTTGACGGGCGGGCAAAGTATCCCAATTTCAAGAAGAAGCGAAACGGTGGTAGTGCAGAGTTCACCAAGTCGGCATTTAAGTTTAAGGATGGACAAGTCTACCTAGCAAAATGCACCCAAGCGTTGCCTATTCGTTGGAGCCGGATGCTACCTATGGACCGGGTTCCATCAACCATTACAGTGAAGCTTGCACCATCTGGTAGATGGTCAGTATGCCTGCTGGTAGATGTTGAAATTAAGACTTTACCTAAGTCAGACTCTCAAGTTGGCATCGACTTGGGAATTGCTAGTTTGCTCACGACCAGCAGTGGTGAAAAGATTGTCAATCCCCAAGGATTCAAGGCAAAATATCGCAAACTCACCCGAGTACAGAAATCTTTAAGTCGAAAGCAAAAAGGATCTAACAACCGTCACAAAGCGCGACTTAAAGTAGCGCGAGTGCATCAAGAGATTGCTGATGCAAGAAAAGATAACCTTCACAAGCTAACCACTCGATTGGTGCGCGAAAACCAAACGATTGCCATTGAGAATTTAGCTGTGAAGAATATGATTAAAAATCCCAAACTAGCCGCTTCCATTAGTGATGCAAGTTGGGGCGAATTAGTCAGGCAACTTGAATACAAGTGTGACTGGTACGGTCGTACTTTAATCAAGATTGACAGATGGTTTCCGAGTTCAAAGCGGTGTGGAAACTGTGGACACATCGTTGAAAAAATGTCGTTGAATATCCGGGAATGGAATTGCCCCAAGTGTGGGACGCACCATGACCGAGATATCAATGCGGCAAAAAATATTTTGGCGGCAGGGCTTGCCGTGTCAGTCTGTGGAGCGACCGTAAGACCCGAACAGAGTAAATCTGTTAAGGCAGGTGCGAAACCCCCTGGGGGAAGGAAGCAGAAACCTAAGTAGCGATGCTTGGGAATCCCTGTGCGTTTACGCACCCGGTGGATGTCAAATGATGGTCTAGGATTCCAATAGTCGGATTTAGGATATGTTGGACTTGCGGTAGAGTGTTCGTTAGCAGTAGTGCAATTGTGTCAATTCCAGAATATTAACATAGACAAATGTAGCCGATCGGGAGTTGCTCCTCACCGTCCCAAGCACTCTATCTCTAACGAGGATTTGTATTATGAAAGATGGACAAGAAGTACGCCACGTCTCCACAACAGCACTCATTGCCGGTGTTTGCGGGTTGGCTTTAGTGACTGGAGGGGGCATTGCTTGGTGGACGGCAAGCCGTTCGCCCACCGCAGACACGCAGTCTTCAGCTCCGACAACCGCTCCGGCGCTATCCCCAACTCCTGCCCAATCCCCTGCTGTAATTATCCCCGTACCTCCTCCAAATGTTGTGCAGGTGCCACAGGCTCAGACGCCGCAGGTTCAGACGCCTCAAGCTCAGAGACCTACCCCTCTGGCGTCTCAGGCTCTGGCGCCGAAGTCGCCGCAGCCGAAGCCTTTGCAGCAGGCTGATGCCCAAACAGTCCAAGTCTACTGGGTTAAAGATGCGATCGGCAAATTTGAGGCAGTTCCTACGAAAGTAGCTGTCAAACAAGCTGATAAGCCTGATGCAACTTTACAAGCTGCTTTTAACACTTTGTTGGCCGGGCCGAAGGATGCAACTGTTTCTAGCGAAATACCTAAAGGAACAAAACTCCGGAGTTTGAGTGTCAAGAATGACGAAGTTTATGTCGATTTGTCGCGTGAATTTACTGCGGGGGGAGGCAGCAGTTCAATGACGAGCCGGTTAGGGCAAGTTATCTATACAGCTACCAGTTTAAAACCGAATACTAAGGTTTGGATTTCGGTGGACGGTAAGCCTTTGGAACTTTTGGGAGGCGAAGGTTTGGAGGTGGCTCAACCGAGTACCCGCCAAAGTTTTGACAAAAATTTTCCCCTTAACTAACTTTTGATTGATTAGTCATTAGTTAGGAGTTAGGAGTTAGGAGTTATTAGTTATTAGTTAGGAGTTGGGAGTTATTAGTCATTAGTTAGAAGTTATTAGTCTGAATGCAGAAAATAGGGATTGATAGCTGATAACTGATTGCTGATGATATCGTTAACATTTGCATCGGAATAATAATTTTCGGAGTGCAATTCGAGCGTGTCGCTCGCTTCGGATCGCGGAGCCAAACTTCGCGCTCGCTTGCAGGGTAGAATTCCGTAGTTACCGGATTTGAGATAACTGTTGACTGGGAACTAATGACTGCTGACTGCTGACTAATGATTGCTGACTAATGACTAATTTTCAGTGCTTGGCAGTCAGGCTAAATGCCCGAAAGTGGAGGGCTTGCTGTTCGATCCGAGTGGCAAGCCGATCGCACACCATAGTACATAGCTCAAAAATTAACTCGTCTTGCACCTTATAATAGGCTGATGTTCCTTCACTGCGGCGAGTGAGGATACCAGCTTGGAGCATAAGTTTTAGGTGCTTAGAAACATTGGCTTGACTCGTTTGAGTAGCTTCCACCAACTCTTGCACGCATTTTTCGCCGTCGCGAAGCAAGTTCAAAATTCGTAAACGCATTGGCTCGCTCAGAATACTGAAATACTCAGCAACTTGTTGCACAACCTCTTGCGGGACAGGCTGGGATGACTTCATCAAACTCACCGGGGAGAAGTGATCTCGAAATATTAGCATTTATTCTGTCCATAACAATAAAGTAATGCTTCAATCCGGATTAATTCGCATTAAAATTTGACCGTATTCGACAGGTTCGCCATTTTGCACTAATATTTCCATGACTTGACCGGACACTTCATCAGCATCAATCTCGTTCATCAGCTTCATTGCTTCGATAATACAGACTGTCTGGCTGACTTTGATGCGATCGCCCACATTGACAAAAGGTGGCTCATCGGGAGCAGCAGCGCGATAAAACGTTCCTACCATGGGCGAGATAATTGACACCCATTTGGTATCGACGGGAGCAGAGACGGCAGCAGGAGCTGCGACAGCAGGGGCTGGTGCAGGAATGGCCGGAGTCGCTGCTGCATTTTGACTAGCAGCATCCGGTGGGGTGGCAGTGGGGCTAGAAACAGGGCCCAGGGCGATCGTCGGAGCGACACTTGCCGCAGTAGAGAGGACAGTAGCCGTGGCTGATTCGCTGGCCAGAATGCCTTTGCGTACAGTCAGTTCAAGCTCCCCACTTTTTAATGTCAGTTCCGAAATGCCTGTTTTGTCTAAAACAGTCAGCAGTTCGCAAAGCTGGTTTAAGTCTAATTGCACAGTAGATTCAAGGGTAATTAAGAATTTAAAATTGAAAAATTGGAATCCGGCGAAGCTAGGAAACTTCACCGATTTTGGAGACAAAAGGGATAGTTTTTAATCTTTGAGCGATGAGCGATTTTTTAGCTTTTTCACTAATAACTCACAACTCACAACTAAAAACTAAAAACTCCCTTTTATTTCGTCCTTTCTACTCTCGGCCGAGGTACTTGTCTTCACGAGTATCAATCCGAATGCGTTCTCCTATCGAAATAAATAGAGGAACCATGATCTGAGCTCCGGTGGAAAGAATGGCCGGTTTACTGCCACCGGTGGCAGTATCTCCTTTGACTCCGGGATCGGTTTGTGTCACTTCCAAGACGACAGAATTGGGTAATTCCACTTCCATAATTTGGTCGTTCCAGCGAAGGATACTGACTTCCATACCTTCATTCAGGTACTTGACACGTTCGCCTATTTCCTTGGCTGTGAGGCGGCTTTCCTCGTAAGTTTCCATATCCATAAAGACAAACTGGTCGCCTTCTTTATAGGTATGCTGCATCGCGCTCTTTTCGAGGTTAGCTTGAGGTAAAGATTCGCCAGCTCGGAATGTGTGTTCCACTACGCTGCCGGTTTGGACGTTTTTTAATTTTGTCCGCACAAAGGCGGAACCCTTTCCGGGCTTGACGTGGAGGAATTCGATAACCCGCCACACGCCGTTATTCCATTCAATTGAAACACCTGGTCGAAAGTCGTTACTGGAGAGCATATAAATTTTTGCGGGCAATCCCGTCGCCATTGGGCACGGGGGAACTATAGTCAGTCGATTTTAGATTTGAGATTTTAGATTTGAGATTCACTCGCAGCTTTGAATCTGGGAGATTGAACCTTGGTCTAAAATTTCGATCTCTCCACGACAGGAGTCTGGGGATTGTATCCGTTTTTGAGCGGGGTCAGCTTAAAGCCGCAGTCTAGCTGACGGCATCAAAAAGCAATTGGCAATTTATTTTACCTTTCAAAGGGAGCAAGTGCTGTACTCCAAGCGAAAAACCTCTGCCTGTTGGACAAGTTCGTCAACGGATGTAATGGAGAGAAGGCGATCGCGCGCTGTGGGAAGATAATAGAGGCAATAAAAGTTAAAGATATGTTGCATTGGCCTAATTTCTCGATCGATACGTGCAAGCGCTGGGTGAAGACCGCCGCTTTAGCAATCCTGCTGTTCGCACTCTCCCTGAGTTTCAGTGCTGTTTCCTATGCGAAACGCCCCAGCAGCAGTATGCCTGCGGGGAATCCGGTTACGGATGGGCGGGCGCTGCTGCGTTTCGCGCTACCTATTGACAATCAGACTGTGCGTGAGTTGCAAGTCAGCCTGGAAGACATTGGCAACCACATCCGTTCTAAGCGTTGGGGGCCCATTAGCAGCGATGTCAGCAAGGCTTCGAGGATTCTCAGCATTCGGGAGTCCGACATTTTAAAGAGCATTCCTGAGGCGAAACAGCCGGAAGCCCAGACGCTAGTTGCACAAGTCAAGGAGGGAATTGCTGAACTGGAAAAGGCTGTTGAGACTAAAGACAGGGAAAAAGTTATTGACTTGAAGGCGAAAATCCTCGGTTCGGTAGGCGAAATCGAAGAGTTGATGGTGACTGGGTTTCCGTTTGAAGTGCCTGCTAAGTATGCTAATCTGCCTCAACTGAAAGGCCGGGCTACTGTGGCGGTGGAAACGGATAAGGGGACAATTACTGTTGTGGTTGATGGTTACAGCGCGCCTGTGACTGCTGGTAATTTTGTGGATTTGGTCGATCGGGGTTTCTATGATGGTTTACCATTTATTCGATCGGAAGAATCCTACGTTTTGCAAACGGGAGATCCCGAAGGCAAGGAAGTGGGCTTTATCGATCCAGGTACTGGCAAATACCGGAATGTGCCGCTGGAAGTGCTAGTTAGAGAGGACAAGGAACCTGTCTATGGGATTACTCTAGAAGATGCGGGGCGTTATCGCGACGAACCTGTTTTGCCTTTTTCTGCTTTTGGTGCTGTGGCGATGGCCCGGGCTGAAGCTGAACCAGACAGCGGTTCTTCTCAGTTTTTCTTTTTCTTGTTTGAACCAGAACTCACGCCCGCTGGTCTAAATTTGTTGGACGGTCGGTATGCTGTTTTTGGTTATACGATCGAAGGAAAAGAGGTTTTGGATAAACTGAGGCAGGGAGATAAGATTATATCTGCTAAGGTGATTAAAGGAAAGGAAAATTTGGTTCAACCTCAAGTTTAATCAGGACACAAACAAAGACGGCGATTGAAATCGCTTCTTGTCAAACAAAGACGGCGATTGAAATCGCTTCTTGTCAAACAAAGCCCGCCTCGGCGGGCCAGAAGCAACAATAACAAATCAAAGATGGCAATTGAAATCGCTTCTTGTCGAACAAAGACCTCCTCTCCGGGCGCGAAGAGTTAATAAGATTAGTTGAAGTTTAACTATAGCGGTTGTAAAAAAAGTGAGGTATTCGCTATGCCCTATGCCCAGTCGTACCTCATATGGGAGATTGAAAGGCTATAACATCATTGTTTTGATATACTGGTATTCGTTATTCAAGCTAGCAATTATAACGCTATTAATATGGCAATTTTAGAATTTTTATTGGTAATTGGTTTGGGCGGATTCGCAGGCTTGTTGATTGTAAACAATCTGAATGAAAGCAAGCAAAAGCGACAGTTGGATGAGGCTTTTTATCAGTTGTTGGAAACTCAAAACAGTCAGATGTCGCTGATTCAATTGGCTGCTAGCGCTAGGGTTGAGGCTGAAGTTGCTCAGCAGTATTTAAACCGACAAGTTAAGATTTTTTCGGCAATTTTAGAGGTGGATGATGAAGGGGATACTTTTTATAGGTTTCCGAGGTTGCGCTTGCCGCCGAGTTCTAATAAGGAATGGTAAAGCAGTTGACAGTTGACAGTTGATAGTTGACAGTTGTATCGGAATTATTTAACCGCAGAGGGCGCAGAGAACACAGAGAGAGATAAGAGAGATGAATACAGGACGATGCTACCGGATTTGATATCAGTTGTCAGTTGTCAGTTGTCAGTTGTCGTTGTCATATCACGTCCCGTCGATTACTATCACAAAAACCGTTCGTAGTGTGGACTTTAGTCCGCAGTATGTTGCGGACTAAAGTCCACACTACGAACCTTAGTCAGTTTCCTAATAATATTTAACGGGCTTGAACTAATTTAATGTTGATTAAAGATATCGGAGAACAAGGTCTTTTAAGAATACTACAAAAATTCTGCCCTGCCGAAATTGTGGGTGATGACTGCGCTGTACTTCCGACAAATCCCAACCAATCTCTGGCGGTGACGACGGATATGTTGGTGGATGGAGTGCATTTTAGCGATCGCACTACAGGCCCTTATTATGCAGGATGGCGCGCCGCTGCGGCAAATTTGTCAGATTTGGCTGCCATGGGTGCAACCCCTCTGGCGGTGACGGTAGCCCTGGCTGTGAGTGCGGATACGGCTGTGGATTGGGTGGAAGAGTTTTATCGGGGGATGACGGCTTGTTTGCAAGAGTATCATACGCCGATCGCCGGTGGAGATGTGGTGCGATCGCCCGTGGTGACAATTTCGATTACTGCTTTGGGACAGGTTGAGGAAAATCGTACCATCTGTCGGTCAAATGCGCGATCGAATTGGGCGATTGTGGCGACTGGGTTTCACGGAGCATCCCGCGCGGGATTAGAATTGTTGTTGAATCCAGAATTTGGGCAAAATCTGGAAAAGGGCGATCGAACTTCTTTAATTCTCGCCCATCAGCGACCTAAACCGAGGCTGGATCTTTTGCCGGTGCTTTGGGAGATATTGGGTTGTGAAGGTGAGATAGAACCCCCCCTCAGTCCCCCCCTTGGTAAGGGGGAGAAGCAAGAGTTAGAAATGGAACCCCTAATGAAGCCTGAGAAACAAGAGTCAAATTCTCTTTCTCCCCCCCTTAGCAAGGGGGGGCCGGGGGGGGTTAATTCCCCAATTCCACAAGAGTCAAATTCTCTTTCTCCCCCCCTTAGCAAGGGGGGGCCGGGGGGGGGTAATTCTCCAAACATCGCCGGAATGGACAGTAGCGACGGTTTGGCTGATGCGATTGTTCAAGTTTGTCGGGCTAGCGGTGTTGGTGCAAAAGTCGATCGCACAAAAATACCAATTCCCCATAGTTTAAGCGAAATCGTATCCGCCCAAAAGGCTCTGGATTGGGCGTTGTACGGTGGTGAAGATTTTGAGTTGGTGCTGTTTTTGCCGATCGAGTGTGCTAAGTTATTGGTGGAACGAATCGGTGATGGTGCTGCGATCGTGGGAATCACTACGGAATGTGCCGATATTTGGTTGAGTGATAGCAGCGGGATTTGTCCTGATTTTAGATTGGAGATCGATCGAGGATTTCAACACTTCTAAATTCTCTCTTATCTTAGTCCCTCTGAGCTCGGACATCGTTTGTGTAGACGCGGTTTATAACCGCCGGGTTTTTGGGTTTATAGTCACCGGGTTTCTAATTCACGTTTTCAATCGCCCTGTCTCTCATCGCGCACTTCCTCGGTTTGCTGCAAGATATGATTAACTGGTTGACTTTGGGAATCTGGTAATTGTGCAACAGATTTACGACGAAACAATCTCAATCTACCATTAATTTTCCATGTTCCATTCAGCAAACCCACAACTCCCGCCACGATTACCACAGCTAGGAAACTCCACAACAGACTGGCTACAGCCGGATGAAGTACATCCCCTTTTTGAGGTATCCTGAACTCTATGGGCGTCTGAACATAAGCAGAGACAGCAGACACCACAATGCCTCCAGCGCCTAAGCCAGTACCGAGTATTTGAATGGTTCTTTCCAAAGAGCGATCGCACTCTGCCTGTTCAATATCGACAATTCCTCCCACTAACTCTACCGCAATCTTAATCAAATCAGTGCCATGCTTGAAATAGCCTAAATCGCCCTTAAGTTGTTCTTGAAAATATCGACAATTTCTCTCAATAAAAAACTTGAATGTTGTTAAATCATCAGTTGGTAGCTGCAATTTATCGCCAATTTGCAACAACTTTTCTTGATAATTATAAACATGAATATTAATCGTGTTATTAAAATCTTCTAAATATTCCAAAGCTCTTTCATAATTCAAACTTTCTCGAAGTAACTCTTTTAGCTTAATTTTCAGATATTTTAACGATTCATCTATATTAACACTTTGTTGCGAATCAACTCCATTTGGTAATTCAATTCGACTTACTTCGGTAATTTTGGCTTCCAAATTTTCGATTGTTTGCTCAATCTCCAAATATCGTTTCTTAAGTAGATCGTAATTTCTGCGACTATCAATAAAAGCCTTAGTGATTTTATGGCGGTGATAAAACAACTCAAACAAAGGTTGAATAATCTTCCCTAACTTTCCTTCAATGTCATCATCAACCAGATAAACAAACACCTGTACTTGACTTTTCGGAGAACTATACTCAAACATCGGAGAATCGAATAATCTAGTAGCCCGATAAAAAGGTGGGCGCACAGATGCTTCTGGGAAAAGGTGTTTTAAACATTCATCTGCGACTTTGCGAAAGTCATTGTCACTTGGCTGTTGATAAGTTTCTGATTTATAGGTAATCAAAAAAGTTTGTCCTATCCAATTTTCATGACTATCAGCAACCAGCAGATTATTAACATTGAATTGTGTTAATGCTGTGATGACTTCTAAGTCTTTATTTTCGTCAGTTTCTGGGCTACCAATTCTCGCTAAGATCCCTTCGCTATCATCGATACGGCAAAACTTCAACGAACCATCAATTTGATTTGAATGGGCGAACTTGTTAGGTTTAGTGAGGGGATAGTTGAGGTTTGCTTGAGAAAAAACTAGGCTTTTGTCCTGACTGAAATATTGCCAAAGACTATTTGCCCAAGTCCAGATTGAGTCAGCATCAGTTTTGCTTTCGTCACTGAGTTGGTAGCTGTGGATATAGACTTGGGGATGGTCAATTTTTAGCATTTGGTGCGGGGGGAATTGAGGCTGTTTCAATACGTTTTTTCAAGTGGGCTTCTAGCTTTTTGATATCGGGATAGTTATTAGTGATTGTTTCATAGCCCGGTGTGACTTCCGCTTCTGCATCGTCGAGATTTTTGCGAGTCAGATTGGCAATCTGCTCTGCCACTTCGGGAAAATTTTGATAGACTTGATTAATAGCTGCTTTAACTGCTTTATCAGTAGCATCAGACTCAGCTATCGGCAAAACAGTCTTGAGTAATTCTTCAATAAATGGCTGAGTTAGAATATTTGAGTATTGGGTAATCGCGTTATAGATTTCCGACAAAATCAGGGTTTTCATCATAAGTTTACCTCAAAAATGGATTTACAATGTAAAGTGGTATCGGAGCGAGTTTTACCAAGAGTAATTGCCAAAAACCAATAATCTTGTAAACCCGCCCCCGCCAAACTTCGATCAATTTTGTTCAGCTTGTTCTTGTTGAGCTTCGGTGATAATCTTTGCTACTTCAGTTACTGGCAAGTCTAAGAATAGAGCAATTTGTTCTGTAACTAATCCCACATTAAACATTCTGAGGATTACATCTTTTTCTCGCTGTTTAGCTTCAGCTTGTAATTGAGCTTGTAATTCAGCTTGTACTTCTTCAAAAATCTCTTGATAAACTCTGGTTTTCTTTAAGTCACTGAGGTTGAACATGGCGGCAATTTCCTCTCTGGATTTTTGGGGTAACTTGTAAAAAATGATGGTTTCTAGCAAGTTGATGAAGCTCTCTCTGACTGCGATATTCGGTATTTCGGTTTCGGCTTGTCTGGCTAAATTTATAGCCAAATCTGAGGCCGTGCTTTCTGGTTCGATTACCAGTTTAAGTAATTTTATCGGTAGAGATGCTGTTTCTGGTTCGGTAAGTTCATCCAGGTAAATGCGGGTGATTTTTGGGAGTGCCAGCATTTCCTGAAAGTGGATGTCACATTCTCTTTCTGTTTGCCGATTTGGGTAGATGACTACCAATTGCCAAGGATGCGGCGGTTGGTATTGTTTGAGATAGATGAATAGTTCGGCAAAAAGACGATAGTAGAGATTTGGGTCTGGTTGAAATTGGACTTCCACAATGTAGAATGGTAGTTGCGGATCTGCGACAATTGGCAGAAACAAACCATCTAGGCGAAAGGCTAATTGTTTGACTTCTTGGGATGTGAATTGGTATTGGTTTGTAGCATCGGCAGGTATACCCAGCAGGGCAAAGAAAATAAACGGGAATTCTTGGAAGATGCTGTAAAATAGACTATCGGTTTTCATAATCCACAATAGATATCGTAGGGTGCGTCGCTATCGACAATCTATTCATAAAATCGAAAATCTCGCAGCGACGCACCCTACAAGATTATAAACCTATAGCACAAAACGCTCCCCAATGATAAACATCGCCGTAGGGTTTTTTGGTCAGTGGATAACGTCCTAGATATTCTGTAACATCTTCTTTTTGCTCTCCATCAAAACTCTCCGAACCTTCCACCCATTCTAGCAAATCTGAAGCAGTAGCAGACTTAAACCAGCGCTGGGTATCATGGAGGGCTTGACCAATGCTAACTCCCGGTTTTAGTACCTCATAAAATTTTACCATCATCAAGGCAGTCGAGAGGTCATTGACAGCCCAAAGACTGGCCAAAGTTCCCATTGCTCCCGCGTAGAGAAATCCTGTCGGTAATCCAATATAATCGGAGCGATTCTGTGTATCAATTAGCGCGGTTTCGCAGGCGGAAAGCACGACGAGGCGGCACTGTTTGAATCGCAATCCGAAAATTTCAGCCAAAGTCAGGCATTTGTCAATATCCGCTGTTTTGCCTTCGCGCCATTCAACATGACGCTCAGGGGGTAGGCACGGGGGCACTACCCCTACGGTGGGAAGGGGTAGGCACGGGGGCACTACCCCTACAGAATCATTGTTTTCATCGGCGTTGGTAGGGGCGGTGCCCCCGTGCCCGCCCTCTTCGGCCTGGGGTAGGCACGGGGGCACTACCCCTACAGAATCGGCCGCGATAATACCCCCTGACAAAATCAAAAACGACTTCAGCGGCTCATCTGCATTAAACGAACCGTGACAGGAAAAATGCGCGCAATGAGCATTTTCTAACTGCTCTAAATACTGTTCCAAAAGATTAGTTTTACTCGCTTCCGAACCCGGCAGAATTTGACTGATCGCGAATTTGGGGGCGATGCTGGCCACTTCCAAATCGGTGTAGGGAAGATCCGAGGTGGGGTTTTGCAGGGCGAGGAGTTGGTCAAAATTTGGGTGGATTGTAATCTGTTGCAGGAGTTGGCAACTGGGGCTGTATTGAATCCCTTGGGTGAATCTATCTAACACGAATTCGTCGTCGGTTAGGGGTAGGGCGTGGAGAGGGAACAGGTGCAGCAACCAGTGGGGAATTAGGATTAAGCGTGTACTTTCTTTGGGCAGAATTGTGGTGATTTGGAGGATTTTGGCAAGACGCTGGAGATAGTCGGAGAGTTTGGTTTGCCAGTGGGTTTTGCTTTGTTTGTAGTCGGCGCGGTAGTCATTAACTAAATCGATTAATTCATCGCATTGAGGATTGCGATGCACTGTCAGCACGTCGGGGTAAGTGACGACAAAGGTGATGATTTCTTTGTCGGTGATGTACCACTCAATTAGGGCGGTGTCTGGGGTGAGGAGTTGGGTAATTTCGGTGAAAGTAATGGGTTGTAGGACTTGGGGGGTTTCCTGTTTTTGGGCGATGACTTCGGCAAGGTTGCGGGCTTTGTTGGCTTCGGCATATAAGAGTGCTTCTTGGTTGTTTTTGCGATCGAGGCATACTTGCACCATGCCTTCATAGAGTCTATCCCACTGCAAATCGTGTTTTTGCTTGGTTTCATCTCCCGATTCAATCAACTTCCGCAGATTTGTGGCTCCGGTTATGGCTTTTTTAAAGGTATCGTAGGCACTTTGGAGAGTTGATGCTTTTTGGTTTGTGTCTTCTGGTTGTTCCAGGTTAACGTGGTCTAGTTTTGTCAGATAAATCCAACCCAAGTTACATAAGGTTCGTACATTCTCGATCGGGAACTGCTCGCGGGTGCGGACTTCTAATGCAGCAGTGCAAGATGCGATCGCCTGCTTGATATTCTCTGCTTTGTTTCCCGTGATTTTGCCATAGTAGGCAGTTGCCAGATTATTGTGCGTCATAGCCCATTTTTCTGGAAAGGCATCGTGGGTATAGACAGATAATGCAGCAGTGTAAGACGTGATCGCCCGTTCGATATTGTCTGCTTTCTCTCCACTGATTCTGTCACAGTAGGCATTTGCCAGATTATTTTGAGTATCTGCCCATTTTTCTGGAAAGGCATCGCGGGTATAGACGGATAATGCAGCAGTGTAATATTTGATAGCCAGTTCAAGATTTTCCTCTCTATCTACCTGGATGCGGTTTCTGTAAGCAACACCGAGTTTGTTCTGTGTTCGTGCCCAATCCACTGGGAAGTCAGTGTAAGTGTATATTTGCAATGCTGACTGGTAGCATTTGATCGCCAGTTCGATATTTTTTGCCCTGTCTCCCCAGATGCGATTACTATATACACTACCGAGGCTGTCCTGGGTCATTGCCCAATCCTGTGGGAAGTCAGAATGAGTGCGTATTTGCAATGCCAAATCGAAAGAGGTGATCGCCTGTTCTAAATTTTTTGCCTTATCCCCCCGGATGCGATTTAGATAAGTATTACCAAGGTTATGCTGAGCCATTGCCCAATCCTCTGGAAAGTCAACACGAGTGTGTACTTTCAATGCGAATTGGTGGGATTCGATCGCCAGTTCGAGATTTTCTGCCCTGTCTCCCCAGATCCGATTATTATAGGCAATACCAAGGTTGTTCTGGGTTATTGCCCAACCCTGCGGAAAATTAGTGTAGGTTCTAACCTGCAATGCCAATTGGTAGGATGTAATCGCCAGTTCGATATTCTCTGCTCTGTCTCCCCTAATTCTGTCACGGTAGACATTTGCCAAATTGCTTTGCGTTATTGCCCAATTTGCGGGAAAGGCATCGCGGGTATAGACGGATAATGCAGCAGTGTAAGATGCGATTGCCAATTCGATATTCTCTGCTTTTTCTCCCCTGATTCTGTCACTGTAGGCATTTGCCAACTCATTTTGAGTCCCAGCCCATTTTTCGCTTCCCTGTTCCCGATTACTTAAAACTATTTGATAACCAGCGATGGCAATTTCAATATTATTCGCTCTATTCCCACGGGGAAAGTTACTAATATCAATACTCAATTTTCCAATGAGGCCGACAATTGAGCTAATTGTTTCTGGATTTTTGCCATCAAGTAACCTCTCGGCTACTTGCGGTAAAATTTCGGCAAAACGGAGATTGAGGAGATGTTGTCGCCGTGCCAGCATCGGATAAATTACTTTAATATCGCCCTTGCTATCTGCTTCTGCTTGCAATAATTCTAGGATAAAGTTTACATACTCTTGGGGATTTTCACCTTGAGAGTTATTGCTATCTCCGTCATCGTTCATATCGATAAATTGCCCTAGCTGACTGGCCAGATTTCGGAGGAAATTCGCGCCATTTTCGCCTCCTTGTGCTGCCAACTTTGCCGCTACTGACTCGCAAGTTTCCAGAAATCCGCGATCCAATAATTCTGAGTTATCTTGTAATATCTGCGGTTCGTCTCCGTTAGGGCAATTCAGCAGGGTGTGAATTAATTGGAGATAGGCTGCGATGCGGTTTTCTTCCATTGTGGGGAGTTTTGGGTGATCTTGAGATTTATTTTAGCGTGATTTTACGATGTTTTGTAGGGGCGGGTTCACCAACAATATATAATAATTACCAACCATCTAAATAAACCCGCCCTGTCACCACCAATAACCTACATCAACCTGAAATTTGCATCGCATCATAGAAACGTACATGATAATTGTTGGTTGGGTGGGGGCGGGTTTATGAGATTGTTTATTTCAGGCAGTTATGGTTGGTGAACCCGCCCCTTGTATCTTAAAAGAGTCAGTGAGTCGATCGCCACGTCATTGATTCAATCATACCGACAAGTGGGCGATCGAGCCGACAAACAGGCGATCGAGCCGACAATCAGGCGATTG
>NZ_JAHRFA010000096.1:0-24492 GCF_020883045.1 Microcoleus sp. CAWBG58
TCTAGTTTGTACTCGTAGGTCATGTTTAGCATATCTCTATGATAGCTTATCTAGGGCTAAGATGGTAGATAGAAATGGCATAGTGCAATAATTAAAAAATTAAAGCCGTCCTAGAAGGACGGGGCTTTAGACCCAATTTCTTGGTAAGAAGGAGCGCAGGAGCGCAAAGCAATGCGCTCTTGTAACAATCAGTAGTTGTTGCGATCGTCACTTCGGAGCTATCGTCCGCTGGAATCGCCCTTTGTTAAGGCAAACTGCTGCGGTAGCGCTGCAATTCCGATCGCACGAGAGCGACTTCGGCGCGCAGTTCGTCGATCGTTACTTGCAAGTCTGCGGGATGGATGTCTTGAATGTCAGTAGTAGTGCTGGTGGTTCCAGTACCAGTTCTGGTCTGCATCGCCTCATCGGCAGCTCGATTAGCCCGTTCTACAACTCGATCTGTGAACTGGCGCAGGCGTTCTCTTTGTTCGGCGTCAAATTTGCCGAGTTCGGAGAAAGCGTTGGTTGCTGCGCTTTCTAATTGCTCGTACAGTGCTTCGGCAACTGCTCTGCCTACAAAAAAGGCATGAACTGGGGGTTTACTCATAAAAAAATCTCTGTACGCTTCCGCAACAAATTATAACTTGCTTATCCTCGATGGCGCTTGTTCCCCAAGAAAGGAACTTTGCCCGAATCGATCGACCACCGGGGCTTGCACCGAAAAAAACAACTGTTTGCACCGATCGCGATCGCACATAGGGCGCCACCACCGCAACTCACGGCATTTTCAGGTTGGGTCTTACTGAAACCTTTCTCAAGCTTAGTAGGTTTGGCAGAACTAATGGGCGACCTCGCACAACCCAGCCGTCCGGTCTCAATATTAACATAATTTACCACAAAATATCAAATATTTATAAATTTTGGGGTTTCCATTCTGATTAGTTAGGTGATAGAAAATATTCGATAATTTCCGGCAATGGCTATTGATATTTTCTGAGTCGATCGCAGGTTGTGCGAAATTGTCTGTGGTTCGGAATGGCGTTATTCGCTCCACAATCGATGGATATTTAGTCAATCCTCAAACAAAGGATTAGTTCGCCCTTTTAAGCAAAAAAAAGAATACTAATTTGTCGCAGGTTCAGGATAAGGCACTGTCGGTTCTGGCACGGGGGGCTGTGAGTAAGGCGCGATCGAAGTATCGGAATTGCTGCCGTTTTGGCTTGGTATTGGCGGTTCGATCGATCCTAGGGCCGGTGACGGTACTGTCGGTGCGGATTCTTGCTGCGGGAATGTTTCAGAACTATTGGCAGCAGACGGGGCGGGTGCGGGTACGGGAGGGGAGGATCTGCGGGATTCCGGTGGCAGGGGCGGAACTTCTGGCACAGGTGCGGATGCTGCTTCGGGTGCTGGCTGGGTTTCAGTTTTAGGTTCTGGAATGGGGTACTCAGAGATCTGCGCTTCGGGATCGGGAGTTGGGGATGCTGAAGGTTCCGGTTCAGGATCTGGGGCGGGAGTCTCCGGGCTTGGGGAGGCAGAAGGTTGGGTGCTAGCTGTTGAGTTGTCGATCGGTTCTGGTATGCTGCTGTCTGACGTGGGTTTGGGGCGCTTGTTGAGTTGGAGTGGAACCAGAGGGCTGCTTTCGACAGACGGCTGCCCAAACATCGGCCCTGAAAGATCGCGGGATTTGAGCAAATCTTCCAAAGATGGGAAGGATTGAGTTGTGGATCTGTTGTTGCTAGCACTGATGCTGTTGTAGCGCCAGGCCAAGTCAAAACCCATCCAGCCAGCAATTGCAGCCGTGACGACAAACGCCAGCAAGGTCAACGGCAGGGGGGGAGGTGCTGGCAATCGCAAACTTTGCTTGTCTGTTCTCTGTGCGGGTAATCGCTCTGTTTCTTGCAGCATAGTAAGCCAATTTTCCACTGTCTGGGGGCGTTTCTGGGGGTCGGTTTCGAGTCCCTGAAGGATTGCTCGCTCAATGCCGGGGCTGAGGTTGGGCTGAAATTGCCGCAAAGAAGCCAGGGGAATGCGATCGCGCAGGGGTGCTGCTACGGGTGCTACGCCGGAGAGCAAGTAGTAGAGGGTGGCGGCGATCGCGTAAACATCTGTGGCCGGTGTACATTTACCGTCATAGAGGTATTGTTCGATCGGCGCGTATCCTGGGGAAAGCAAGTTAGTGTGAGTTTGTTTCGTCCCGGCGGAAAAGTCGCGAGCAATACCGAAGTCTATCAACATTACTAGATGAGAATCCGCTCGCCGGATCGTATTTTCTGGATTGATGTCTCCGTGTAGCAATCCGCAGTTGTGAACTGTACTTACCGCTGAGGCTATTTGCCGAATGTAGTGCAGGGCCTGGGCTTCTGGTAGAGGTCGATCGGTTTCGACTATTTGGGCGAGAGTTTGGCCCGGAATGTAGTCCATCGCGATAAAAGACTGTTCGGCTTCTTCAAAAAAGTCAATTACCCTGACGATGTTTGAATGCTGGCATCGAGACAGGCGCTGGGCTTCGGCAATAAACTGCTGCTGAAACTGGGCAGAGGCTGGGTGTTGGCGCAGACTTTCGTTGAGGGTTTTGAGTACGACGGTTTGGTTTAATTGGGTGTGGGTAGCTCGGTAAGTGATGCCGAACCCTCCTCTGCCTAAAGTCGCGTTAATTGTGTATTTGCCCTTTTGCAGGACTGTTGCTGGCGCTAAGTTCATCTTTAGTTGATGCCGGTTCCCAAACTATGCTACCGCCTTTGGGTTGTTTAGCTTTCTTTAGGCTGGATGTTCGATCGACGATCGGCGCCCTAGTTATCGGTTTTGCTCTGCCAGGTCATCTTTGCCTCTGGCGGTTATTTTATCTGTAGCCGTTGTCTCAAAACTTAACACAATTTTTTGCCAATAAAAATCCCGCTCTTGTGGAACGGGAAAGCCATCAGGGTGCATCTATATCAATAACTATAACTCATGGGGGGTATAACCCCTCTTTTCTTTATCAAGTCTTTACCACTGGCAGGCTTGTGTAAAGATTTAGGTTTTTATTTGACTTATGGTCGTTATTATGATATAGATTCTCAAAAAAATGAAGTATTGACGAATCAATCCGTCAATCCCCAATCTCAAATCGAAAAAGGGCATAGGGCATTGGGCATAGGGCATCGGGCATCGGGCATCGGGCATAGGGCATTGGGCATTGGGCATTGGGCATTGGGCATTGGGCATTGGGCATTGGGCGGAGCGTAGCGGAGGGATTGGGCATCGGGCATTGGGTATACCTCACTTTTTTGAGAACCGCCATACGTCATGTTGCCGAGAAAGGCTATAGAAGGGGATAACGTTGTGCCAAGAAAGCGATCGCGCTAGCCCGATCGCCCAAATCGCCATCCAACGCAGCCGCCAACAAATCATCCAACATTACCTTAAACCCAGGCCCGGGCTTGTAACCCAAATCCTTCAAGTCATTGCCGTTTAAAGGCGGCTCAACATTCGCCCACCGAGTGAGGTATTGCCAAATCTGGCGGCGGGCGCTGCGGGGGCTTTGCAGGGCGATCGCAATTAACAGCGGCAACTCATAATTCCTCAACAGAAACACCAATTGACTGGGTAAATTACACTTCTGTAAACCCTTTGCTAATTCCTGATTTCCAGCTTCCAAAACTTCCAGCCGCTTGATACTATCAGCAGGTAACTGAAGATTTGCAGCCACCTTAACCCGATATTCCGGTGCTAAATAAGCGATCGAAACTTCCAGCCGCATCAACCAATCGGGAATATTGATTGCTGGGAATTGGGAATTGGGAATTGGGCATGGGGCATTGGACACTTGTGCTGAGCGAAGTCGAAGCACTGGGAATTTTTTAACTACTTGTTTCTTAATTCCATCCGTTACATCCGTTACAGAATCCGCTGCCGAACCTTCTTCCTTCTTCCTTCCATTCAAACATCGATCGAGCAAACGCAGCCGCCGCCATAACTCACGATCCAACTCCAGAGTAGGATGAATGCAGCGCAAAGCCTGCAAATCTCCCAGCATTTCCAAAGCCACCTTCCAATAATGAGCTTGCAAAATGTACTTCAATTCACTTTTCAGCCGAGTTTCCAAAGCCGGAGCTCTGCCGTTTTCTCCCTGAATTCGGTAATAAATCCCGCTTTCCAAAGCGTGGCGGATGTATCCTTTAGTTTGCGATTCAATTGCAAAGCCCAGACGTACCGCAAACCGCACAGCCCGATAAATGCGCGTCGGATCTTCGATAAAACTGTTAGCGTGCAAAACTCGAATTTGCCGCGATTCTAAATCTAGCAAACCGCCAAAAAAATCCAACAATTCGCCGCTGCTCTTAACACCCAACCGCACAGCCAGCGCATTAATAGTAAAATCTCTGCGGTACAAATCTTGGCGGATCGAACTCGCTTCAACTTCGGGATTTGCAGCCGGATAGGGATAAAATTCAGTACGAGCCGTAGCGATATCCAGCCAGAGGGAGCCGAAAGCAGAGTCTTTGTGCCACAACAGGGCGGCGGTTTGAAATTGACCGTGAACGTCCAAACGCGACTCTGGGTAAAGCTTTTGCAGGGCTGAGGCTAATTCGACTCCGGCACCGGAATCGTCGGTACCGCAGTTGCCATCGACTACCAAATCAATGTCTGTGAGGGCGAGTTTATCGTCCTTTGCTAATAGTAAATCGCGGACTGCTCCACCGACAATATAAAGTTGCCAGCCCCGCTGTTGGGCAATGTTGGCTGCGATCGACAATAATTGCCATAATTCGCTACTAATGCCCGATCGCAACAACTGCTCAACCGACTCAGATACAGGATAATCGGACAATTGAGAATTACTGCCCCTATCGCGCGCTTTTTGCTGGTGCAATACCCGCAACACGTCAGTGCGAGTCACAATTCCCACCAGTTGGCCGTTTTCCAACACTGGCAAACGCCCGATATCGTATGTCACCATTAAAGCTTCAATTTCTGGCAGCAAGGTATCCGGGGCGATCGTTTTTAGCTGCGGAGTCATGTAACCCTTCACCGGGGCGTGACTGAAACCGTGGTGCAAGGCAATATCAATGTCGCGGCGCGAGATAATGCCTGCGAGTCGTAGCTTGCGGGGCCCGACGCCATCGCCCGCATCGACCACTGACAGCCCAGAATGCCCGTAGCGCAGGAGGATACGGTGAGCCTCTCCCACGGAGGTTTCCGGGCGAATGCTCCGCACTGGGGAGGACATTAACTCGCGGGCGGTGGGAGGGTGCGGGATTTGAGCTTTGAGTTCGTCAGCTAATTGATTTAAAGTTTGCAGCGGATCGACATCTCGAGTGGCGAGGGATGCGGCGCGGGCGTGGCCTCCGCCGCCGAAAGGTTTGAACAATTCGCTGAGGTTTGTGCCTTCGATGCGCGATCGACCGATAATAGCTAAGCGGTTGGAAACAGGAGATTCAGGGATGTTGCGACTGCTGTCGTTTTCGCTAAATTTATAAACATTGCCTAAAAGTAGAGCATCGGTTTCAGTTAAATCCAACAAGCGAGAAGCTAGCGCTGAAAGTCCGGGTACGTAAGATTCAGTCGATAGCATTACCCAAGCTACCGTATAACCGTGCAAAGTTTGCGATCGCAAATTCTCCAACCCTTCTCTCAGCAAATCCTGCAATTGGGGAGACAAACCGGGTTCTACATATTCAGAGATTACCCGCAAACTTGCTCCCTGTTCCATCAACCACGCCAAAGCCATGGCATCTCGCGCGGTGGCCCCCTCGAAGGTGAGGGAACCCGTATCGACGTGGATGCCGAGGGCCATGACTGTGGCTTCTGAAGGTAAAAGCTGGGATGTTTTATCGCCGTTTTCTGCTGAATTTTTGAGCTTTTCGCGGAGTTTTTCAACAATTAATGTGGTGGTTGCACCGACAGCTTCGATTTGAGTAACAGTCGCGGGGATGTCCAAATCGGCTTGCAGGTGGTGGTCAAAAACCGCTATTTCCTTGAGGTGTGGCAAATCCAGCCATTCGGCGGCTTTTCCCAAACGATCGCGCCCCGAGGCATCTACTATACTAATCGATCGAATTTGTTGCGGGTTGACCGATCGGCGTTCGATCAGCGGGTACTCGTCGCGGTGCAGCGCCAAAAAATCCCGCACCGTCGGGTGACACCCGCCAGTCAGCACGATTCTGCTACCGGGGCGCAGCACGCAAAGTCCCACCGCTGCGCCTAAGGCGTCAAAATCTGCTGTTGTGTGGCACAAAACTAAGTCCATAGCCGAAAATCTCGCATCTCTCACCCTCACACTAGCAATTTCTGGGGCTTTGATACCGGATCTGGCGATCGGACTCAAACCAATCGTTAAAGCTTAGCCCGAAACACTGCCAGGAGTTAAAACCCTTGTCGGACTGTCCGAGTGATGGTTTGATTTTAAGTTGACACAGCTTTGGCAGATAACTTAACCTTTCGAGTTTTCTGTGCAGTAGCGAAAGCGAACAATGATAAAATTGATGCAAATCTCAAGAGTCCCTGGCGCCTGTTCGCGCAACGCCCGAATTTGCACAGTCTCTTTCGTATCAATCAACCGACAATTTCTGGATTGCGATCGCAATCGAGTCAGTCGATTTTAAATTTTAGATTTTAGATTTACTCCACAGATCGATCTGGGAGATGCAACTTTGGTCTAAAATCTTGAAATCTCCACGACGTAAGTCGGGGAAGCGAACCCGTTTTTGAGCGGGTCAAAAACTATAATCTGGAATTTTCATCCAGATTACCACAAACTATTTCTAGTCAACGCACGGCTATATCGAAAGGAGAAAAAATGTTATCAATTCTGTTTCAAGTTGTTTTACTGGCTCTGGTACTGCTGTCTTTTGTCATGGTAGTTGGCGTCCCTGTTGCTTATGCCTCTCCCCAAAACTGGAATCAGTCTAAAACCTTGATTTTTGCAGGTTCAGGCCTGTGGTTTTTGCTGGTTATTGCAGTGGCTGTATTAAACTTTTTGGTGGTTTAAGCTCGCCCATCGCTATCGAATAAAGAAGGTAAAAGATAGAAGGCTGAAGGCATCAACCAGAATTTTGAAGGTATTCGGTATTCGGTACCCACTAAAAATTTTTCAACCCGCGCGATCCTGTATGTTTGTGCACTCCAGATTAAAATCAGATGTTTCTGCTTTCTAACTTTTGCCTTCTTGCAAACAAAAATCTAAAATCTAAAACCTAAAATCTAAAATAGAACACTATGACAGTTTTTGAGGGAACTTTTACTCAAACAGAATCACTCCGGTTTGCGATAGTCATCGGTCGTTTTAACGATTTGATTGTCAACAAGCTTTTGGAAGGATGTCAAGATTGCTTAAAACGCCACGGGGTTGATATCAATCCTCATGGAAATCAAGTTGATTTTTATTGGGTTCCCGGGTGTTTTGAAATTCCTTTGGTTGCCCGCAAAGCTGCTCAGTCTGGCCGCTACGATGCGGTAATCTGTCTGGGTGCGGTAATTCGCGGCCAAACTCCGCATTTCGATTTTGTAGCTGGTGAGGTTTCTAAGGGAATTGCTGCTGCTGCTTTTCAGACGGGAGTACCGGTGATATTTGGAGTAGTAACGACTGACACGATGCAGCAAGCTTTGGAAAGGGCGGGAATTAAGAGCAATTTGGGCTGGAATTATGGGATGAGTGCTTTGGAAATGGGCACTTTGATGCGTCAAGTTAATGGTTTGGGTGGAAGTTCTTACGATCGATTACCGGAGGCTGCTGCTGTTCAAGTGCTCCCGGGCGATCGGGCTTAATACATATCATTATGCCATACCAACTGGTTCCCCGGCTCTGCCTGGGAATCGAGATCCAGAGGATCCGCCTCGCTCGTCGCTTGTAGAATACTAGGTAAGCAAAGCTATGACTACTGTAACTGCAAAACGATTCTCGATCGCAGAATATCACCGTTTAGGAGAACTGGGATTTTTCAGTCCTGATGAGCGAGTTGAATTGATTCGCGGAGAACTTACTTATTATCAAGGCTGCTAAAACTACGTTTCACTCTGTTTGTAACACTCTTTTACTTCAGGAATTAGTCATTTTAATCGCAAGAATTGCTCATCTGCGCGCACAAGAGCCGATTATTTTGTCTACTACAGATAGCGAACCAGAACCTGATGTGGTTATCGCCCGCAATCGCGATGATAATTATTTAGCTTCTCACCCAGAATCGGCGGATATCTTGTTGGTAATTGAGGTTTCTGATTCTACTTTAAAGTACGATCAAAGAACTAAGTTATCTCTCTATGCTGAAGCTGGGATTACTAATTATTGGATATTTAATTTAGTCGGTAGTCAACTGGAAATGCACAGCGAACCTTATCAAGAAAGACAAGGGGATTTCAATTATCGATCCAAACGAGTCGCTCTGCAAAATGAGGCTGTTGTAATTCCGGGTTTTCCCGATTTGTCTCTGGATTTGTCTTTGGTGTTTCCAGCCTAAGCTGAATTGACTTTAAAACACTCCCTGAACTTTCAGTATAATTTTATACATTTATTGTCGATCGCGATCGCTCTTCGACTTACTGAGTATCCTAGAATACATTAACTTTCTCAAATACTGATTTATCTGTAAATTTATTAACTAAAAATCGCCCATTATCTAATATTCCTCAACAGTTTTATGAGATTTATCTAAATCTGGTTGCACAAATATGAGAAATTCGTTATGTTAAGTTTTGTGTAAGCATTGAGGCCGTCTCAACTCGATCCTAGGATGGCTTTCAGCATAAATGCTGTACAAACAGTATTTAACGTATTCTTAACAAACAGGTCTGAAAGTAAATTTTCAGGTCAATTGTTAACGTAATATTAAATAATAAATTTGTCCAGTTAATACCTAGGAAGCTTACCAACAAAGGGATTGATAAGTTTGAGGTTCGCCCGGATACTTACCGTTACTTACCAACACGAAAGTGAAAAAAATTTATGGGTGACATTCAAGCTACATTTACAGCCACCGATCGCGCTTTTCACATTGAAGGGTACGAAAAAATTGATTTCAGTCTACTCTATGTAGATGGCGCTTTCAAACTCGAAAATCCAGAAATTGCCGATAGCTACCGCCAATTTGGTCGCTGTCTAATGGTTGTAGACCAGACAGTGTATGGTTTGTACGGCAAGCAGATGCACGCCTATTTCAAGTATCACGAGATAGATTTAACCGTCTTTCCAGTGAATATCAAGGAACCAGATAAAACCTTAACCACCTTTGAAAGCATCATAGATGCCTTCGTTGATTTTGGACTGGTGCGGAAAGAACCTGTGTTGGTGGTTGGTGGTGGATTAACTACTGATGTCACTGGTTTTGCCTGCTCCTCCTATCGCCGTCGGACTAACTACATTCGCGTACCGACAACCTTAATTGGGCTAATTGATGCCAGCGTGGCGATCAAGGTAGCTGTCAACCACGGTAAACTGAAAAACCGCCTCGGCGCTTACCACGCTTCGCAGAAAGTAATTTTAGATTTCTCCTTCCTAAAAACTCTGCCGATCGACCAAATACGCAACGGCATGGCAGAGTTAATTAAGATCGCAGTTGTTGGCAACACAGAAATCTTTGAATTATTGGAAAACTACGGCGAAGCATTGCTGCACAGCCATTTCGGTTACTTAGATGGCACATCAGAACTGCGCGAAGTAGCACATCGCCTAACGTATAATGCGATTCAGTCAATGCTGGCCTTAGAAGTACCAAACCTGCACGAACTAGATTTAGATCGAGTGATTGCCTACGGTCACACCTGGAGTCCTACACTGGAACTAACACCAGAAATTCCGATGTTCCACGGCCATAGCGTCGCCATCGATATGGCTTTTTCGGCGACGATTGCTCAACAACGCGGCTATATTTCGATCGCCGATCGCGATCGCATCTTAGGATTAATGAGTCGCCTCGGACTAGCAATTGATAGCCCGTATCTCACCTCAGAATTGCTCTGGAAAGCCACAACATCAATCGCCCGTACCCGTGACGGCCTTCAACGTGCGGCAGCACCCCGCCCCATTGGTGAATGCTTTTTCATGAACGATTTGACTCGCACTGAGTTGGATGAATCCTTAGCGGTGCATCAAAAAATCTGTCATAGCTATCCGCGCAATGGCGATGGCGAGAATATGTACGTGGTATTGGACAAAGTTGGAACTCTTTCCACATCAGGGGTATAAAGATGAGACCTGTCACCCCAGTCGGGATTTTAGCGGCTAAACTGGAAAGTCTTGTCCAGCAGGTAGAGTCAATTGATGCGATCGATTCAGCTTTCAAGGCAGAATTAAAACAAGCCTACGAATTAGCAAATGGTCTAGATCCCTACCTGAACCTTTGCACCACAGCAGAATCTCCCGCCTTAGCCACCTTAGTAAAGCGCACCCAATCAGAAGACTGGAGTCAGCGATTCTCCGACGGCGAGACAGTGCGCCACCTCGAACAAGAGATGCTTTCGGGCCATGTGGAAGGGCAAATGCTAAAATTTCTCGTCCATCTGACGAAAGCACAGCGCGTACTAGAAATTGGGATGTTTACTGGTTACTCAGCGCTAGCGATGGCTGAAGCCCTTCCCGCTGATGGAGAAGTGGTAGCCTGCGAAGTAGATGCTTATGTAGCTGAGTTTGCCCAGAAGTGTTTCAACGAATCGAATGCTGGCCACAAAATCTCAGTGAAGGTAGCACCAGCCTTAGAAACCATGAAGCAATTAGCTGCTGCTGGAGAAGTGTTCGATTTGGTGTTTATCGATGCTGATAAAGCTGGATATACAGATTATCTCGATTTACTGCTCACCACAGGTTTGTTGGCCCCCAATGGCTTGATTTGTGCTGACAATACTTTGATGCAGGGACAGCCATATTTGTCGGGTACTGCTACTGCTAACGGAATTGCGATCGCCGAATTCAATCAAGCTCTAGTTGACGATCCGCGCGTAGAACAGGTGTTAGTGCCATTAAGGGATGGGATTACCTTGATTCGGCGCGTTTAGGAATGTGAATGAGGAGACGGCAATCCCCATAGGCGTCAACTGAACGTCAAATCCTGTCAGAAAGTATTGTTTGACTATTAGGCTCAGATCCCCCCTAGCCCCCCTTAATAAGGGGGGGACAAGAACTTACTCAAAGTCCCCCTTATCAAGGGGGATTTAGGGGGATCTAGACTTAGCATAAAACCCATAATTTACAAGCATTTTAGCCTTAAGTTGACACGAATGAATCATGCCGTGTCCCTACCCCAAAATAATTTTGTAGTCCAACAAACCAGCAAATTATTATGAAAACAATTTCAGTTGCAGGGATGCCATCTGAACAGGAGACAAACACGGGGAATTGGCGATTCCAAATAGCACTTAAAACTCTGGCAACTTTGACTTTATTGCTATTAGTAATGCCCCTGAATCTCGCTTTGACAATTATAGCCTTACTCAGAGCCATACTCACTAAACCGTTCCAGTCGCGATCGCACCTAGCCACTCCCCAAACGATTTTAATCAGTGGCGGCAAGATGACTAAGGCATTACAGCTAGCGCGATCGTTCCACAGGGCCGGTCATCGGGTAATTTTGATAGAAACCGAGAAATACTGGCTAACCGGTCATCGTTACTCTTGGGCAGTCGATCGCTTTTATACAGTACCAAATCCCCAGACAGAGGAATACCCCCAAGCACTCTTGAAAATCGTCCAACAAGAGAAAGTTAATGTCTATGTACCAGTCTGTAGCCCCGTCGCCAGTTACTACGATGCCACAGTCCAAAGCGTACTTTCTCCCCACTGTACGGTAATGCACGTCGATGTCGAAATGCTGCAACGATTGGATGATAAATATACATTTGCCACCGCTGCGGAAGCCTTGGGGCTGCGAGTTCCGAAGTCCTACCTGATTACAAATCCCCAACAAGTAATCGATTTTGATTTTACTGGTACACGGCGCAAATACATTATCAAAAGTATTCCCTACGATTCTATCCGCAGACTAAACTTAACTAAATTACCCTGCGAAACTCCAGCCGAAACAGCCACTTTTGTCAAGTCTTTACCAATTTCTGAGAGTACACCTTGGATTATGCAAGAGTATATTCCGGGACAAGAGTTCTGCACTCATAGTACCATCCGTGATGGTCACGTTCAATTGCACTGTTGCTGTGAATCATCGGCATTTCAGGTAAACTATGAAAATGTCGATCGCCCGGATATCGAAAATTGGATTCGTCAATTCGCCAAAAGCCTCAATTTGACTGGACAAGTTTCCTTTGATTTCATGCAGGCGGCGGATGATGGAGAGATTTATGCGATCGAATGCAATCCCCGCACCCATTCAGCCATCACGATGTTTTACAACCATCCCGATGTCGCTAAAGCTTATTTAGAACATGATGCTCTACCTGAGACTGTGCAGCCCTTGGCATCTAGCCGCCCGACTTACTGGATTTACCATGAAATTTGGCGATTGGTGACTAATTTGTCGTCACCAAAGCTAGTTTCTGAGCGGTTACAAATTATCACCCAAGGTAAAGATGCCATCTTCGATTGGAGCGATCCATTACCATTTTTGATGGTGCATCATTGGCAAATTCCCTTATTATTGTGGGGCAATTTGCAGAAGCCGAAAGAGTGGATTAGGATTGATTTTAATATTGGCAAACTTGTGGAAATAGGAGGAGATTGAGAATGTCAGTATTAAGAGTTTTGCATTTAGTCGGATCGGCAGTCAGTGATTTTTACTGCGATTTGTCGCGCCTTTACGCCCAAGATTGTTTGGAGAATACGGCTAATTCAGCACTGTATGAATTTCATATTGCCTATGTTTCGCCCGATCGCACTTGGCGTTTTCCGACATCTCTGGATAAAAGTGCGATCGCGGCGGCTAATCCCATGTCTTTAGCGGGCGCTGTGCAGGTGCTCAACGACCTCAAAATTGATGTAACAATCCCCCAGATGTTTTGCATCCCAGGCATGACTCAATACCGCAGTTTGTTCGATCTGCTGAGCATTCCCTACGTGGGTAATCCGGCGGAGTTGATGGCATTGGTGGCAGATAAAGCGAGGACTAAGGCGGTGGTAGCAGCCGCTGGGGTGAGTGTACCGTTGGGAGAAATTGTCCGTAGGGGCGATCGAACTGCGATCGATTTCCCAGCCGTACTTAAGCCAGTGAATAGTGATAATTCCATTGGAGTGGCTTTCGTGAAAAATGCTGCTGACTATGATGCAGCTTTGCAGACAGCATTAACTCATTCAGATGAAGTGCTAGTAGAAAAATTCATTGAATTGGGTAGAGAAGTTCGCTGTGGAATTATCGTCAAAGCAGGCGAGTTAGTCTGTTTGCCACTGGAAGAGTATGCCCTAGATCCTGATACGAAGCCGATTAGGAGTTATGCTGATAAGCTCAAACAAAATGACGATGGCCACTTGAGCTTGACATCTAAGAATATTACCAAGTCGTGGATTGTTGACAAGAGCGATCCGATTACGGAGAGAGTTTGGGATATGGCGAGAAAATCCCATATTGCTTTGGGATGTCGAGATTATAGTCTATTTGATTTTCGCATCGATCCGCAGGGAAAACCTTGGTTTTTGGAAGCAGGATTGTACTGTTCCTTTGCTCAGAAGAGTGTACTTTCTGCGATGACGAAAGCATCGGGAACTTCTCTCGATAGTTTTTTTGAGAGTATGTTGCAGAATGCCTTGCAGAGATGACTCAGCCTGAGTTTGCGATCGGAATTATCTATTCCTCTCCGATCTCTCTCTGTGTTCTCTGTGTTCTCTGTGGTTAAATCATTCCGATATAACGGTCAACGATATTTGGCTGAGTTTGCGATCGGAGTAGCTAAAACATCACAAAATTTGTGAAATAATTATTGTATCAAGAATTTCTGTGGATACTTTGAGATTCAGTCGATCGGCGCGATCGGTATTTTGATATTATGGACGCATGATTATAGCAAACTTCACTTATGATGTCAATAATTACAGGTAACGATGCCACCAGTTCTTGTGTAACCTTCTAGCTTTCCGCATACTAATCACCAGACAGAGGAAACCACAACATGATCCAAACCATATCGAAAACGATCGCGTTTGATGAGTTCGTTGCCTGGTATCCAGAGAACTCTGTCCATAAGTACGAACTACACAATGGAGTAATTGTTGAAATACCTTTAGGAACCGGCGACCATTCGGATGTTACGGGTTTTCTTTCTAGTGAAATCAATCTTGAAATCAGGCGACTGCAATTGCCTTACTCAATTCCAGGTGACTGCTTACTCAAGCTTTCCCGTGACGAAGCAGGTTATCAACCAGACTTAATAGTCCTAGACAGAACCGCACTGGCAAACGAACCGCGCTGGAAAAAAGAATCTGTCATCACGATGGGCTCTTCGGTGCGATTTGCTGTAGAGGTTGTCAGCACAAACTGGCAAGATGATTACCTGGTTAAAGTAGCTGATTATGAAAGATTGGGTATCCCGGAATATTGGGTTGTGGATTATGCTGCTTTGGGCGGCAGACGCTTCATTGGCAATCCGAAACAACCTACTATCTCGGTTTATCAGTTGGTTGACGGGGAATATCAAATCAGTCAGTTTCGGGGAAATGACATAGTTGAGTCCCTGGCTTTTCCAGAGTTAAAATTAACGGCAGAGAAGATTTTTCTTGCTGGTTTACCGAGCTAACCAAAGCTGTTATTCCTAGACTTTCTGGTGTGGTATAATATGAAAAAGTGCGATCGCACTTTATAAAAATTTATACCGTGCCGTAATGACTACGCCGCCGAATCCGTCACCGACTCCGCTGACTCCGACACCATCCCAATCGAGTCCAACTCCTGTAGAGCCATCTCCTCCAGTAAGTACGAAATTGGGTACATTCACACAAAAGTTAGTGATGAATGTTTTAGAGGTTGTCGATCAGGTGTTATATGGGTTAATGGGTCAACTTGGAAGAACAGTTTTTGGGTCAATTCAGGATGCGATCGCGATCGGTATTCTTTTAAAGCTTCCCGGTTTAATCGGTGAAAAAATTATCGGTAAAGATTTCTCAAGTTGGGATATTTGTCTGAAAGAAAACTTTTTAGGTTCATCGTTTTATGCCTGTTTCATTATTGTAACTTCTGATTTTATGTTGTGGATAGTTCTCGGAGGTCGAATTATTGGTCGATTTCGGGCAGATTTAAAAGATTTGAAAAATAATCCCTAGGAGATTTTTGATATGACTTTAGTCAACCGCAAACAAATTAGTCTTTATGATGAAGCTGAAGCTGGATTAAATTCTTTAGTCAAGCAAACGGCTCAAGTTGGTGTTGGTTTGTTGGGGATGCTGTTGCTAACAGGTGGAAATCCACCAGCTTTGACAGTAGGGTTAAGTGTACTTGGGGGAATTGCGTTTGTTGCTTGGAGCGAAGAAAAGCGACTGACTAAATTTTATGCGCGACAAACTCAGCTCATACATTATTCTGTCAGCGAAGAGAAGCGACTGACTAAACTTTATGAACGGCTGGCTTGGCTAACGAGGGAACTTGCCTGTACCAGCAGCGCAAAAAAGAAATGGCAACTTCGCGATCGTATTAATGAACTCCAGAAGGTTATTAAGGAAATAGAATCGCTTGTTGAGGAAAATCAGTAGTTTGTCTTCGCTGAACCGTTGAAACTCCTTTATCACCTACAGTCCAATTTGTCAAGGATTACTGGTATCGTTACCAGCAATCCTTGTGTCATCTTCTAGCTTTCCGCATACTAATCACCAGACAGAGGAAACCGCAACATGATCCAAACCATATCGAAAACAATCACGTTTGATGAGTTCGTTGCTTGGTATCCAGAGAACTCTGTCCATAAGTACGAACTACACAATGGAGTTATTGTTGAAATGCCCAAAGGAACTGGCGACCATTCAGATGTTACGGGCTTTATAAGCTTAAAACTAGGAGTTGAAATTGACCGTGGTGAATTACCCTACTCAATTCCAGGTGACTGTCTACTTAAACCCCTCCGTGACGAATCAGGCTACGAACCAGACGTAATAGTCCTAGACAGAACCGCACTTGCAAACGAACCGCGCTATAAAAAAGAATCCGTCATTACGATGGGCTCTTCGGTGCGACTGGCTGTAGAGGTTGTCAGTACGAACTGGCGGGATGATTATTTTTTCAAGGCCTCTGACTACGAAGAAATGGGGATTCCCGAATACTGGATTGTAGACTATCTCGGTTTGGGTGGTCGCAAGTTTATCGGCAATCCCAAACAGCCCACACTTTCGGTTTATCAATTAGTAGATGGAGAGTATCAGGTCAAACAATTTAGGGGAAGCGAGAGGATTGAGTCGCTGGCTTTTCCAGAATTGAAACTAACAGCAGAGCAGATTTTTCGGGCTGGCTTGCCGAACTAGCTAAAGCTGGTAAGCTGTTCGACATCTAAATTGCATTTTTTGTGCGGGCTTTCTGGCCGACCCCACAAGAACTTTATCAAATTTTGACTGTGCAGTTTAAATACAGAACAGCTTATTCCTATTTATGAATTTAGTTTCTTTAAATCGTTCGGAGTTCAATCCGATGTATCGAGTCGCTTGAGGAAAATTTGTCTTCAATACGAGTTATAATAGTTGGGTAACGTTGAGGTAAGTAAAAAACTAACATGAATCAAACTTCTACAGTTACGATCGCAAATACATCCTATACAATCCTCGCAGAACTCTCCGCAAGCTCTGGAAAATCAATCCAAGCAGTTCTCGAACAAGCGATCGAACTTCGGTAGGGACACGGCACTGCCGCCTCCTCATCATTCCGGTGTTACCGGATTTGATGCGTAATTCCCCGATCGCATCCACCGACACATTGCAATTTATCAAATTGTGTGATAGCATAAAACGTTCTCAAAACTATCGCAACAGCAAATATTACTGCATGGCAACGAAGCCAACGATCGCATTTACTCACCTCGGTTGCGAAAAAAATCGCATCGACACCGAACACATGATTGGCTTGCTAGCCCAAGCAGGCTATGAAGTCGATTCTAATGAAGAATTAGCCGATTACGTCGTCGTCAATACTTGCAGTTTTATCCAAGCTGCGCGAGAAGAATCAGTCCGCACCCTGGTAGAACTAGCCGAAGCTAATAAAAAAGTAGTCATCACTGGCTGCATGGCACAACACTTTCAGCAGCAATTGCTGGATGAATTGCCCGAAGCCGTCGCAATTGTCGGCACTGGTGATTATCATAAAATTGTCGATGTGATGCAAAGAGTCGAAAAGGGCGATCGAGTTTCCCTCGTCTCTAGCGAACCAACTTACATCGCTGACGAAACTACTCCCCGCTATCGCACAACATCCGAAGGTGTTGCTTATCTCCGAATAGCCGAAGGCTGTGATTACCGTTGCGCTTTTTGCATTATCCCGCACTTGCGCGGAAATCAACGATCGCGCACGATCGAATCTATTGTCGCCGAAGCCAAACAATTAGCCTCCGAAGGGGTAAAGGAAATTATCCTAATTTCTCAAATTACCACCAACTACGGCAAAGATATTTATGGCGAACCCAAACTAGCCGAACTGCTTCGGGCTTTGGGTAAAGTAGATGTACCTTGGATTCGGATGCACTACGCCTATCCCACAGGTTTGACTCCCCAAGTTGTCGCAGCCATCCGCGAAACTCCCAACGTTTTGCCCTACTTGGATTTACCCCTGCAACATTCCCATCCCGAAGTTCTGCGGGCGATGAATCGACCTTTTCAGGCTGGGATCAATGATGCTATAGTCGATCGGCTGAAAGCATCAATTCCTGGTGCCGTCATGCGGACAACTTTTATAGTTGGCTTCCCCGGTGAAACAGACGAACACGCAGCACACTTGCTAGAATTTGTCAAGCGCCACGAATTCGATCACGTCGGAGTATTCACATTTTCCGCCGAAGAAGGCACGCCAGCCTACAGTTTGCCAAATCAACTGCCACCAGAAACAATGGAAACTTGGCGAAATGCAGTTATGGCGGCCCAACAACCTATATCATTGAAAAAGAATCAAGCATCTGTCGGTCAGGTAGTTGATGTCCTGATAGAACAAGAACAACCAGAGACAGGCGAATTGATTGGTAGATCCGCCCGATTTTCCCCAGAAGTAGATGGACTCGTCTATGTGACAGGAGAAGCACGGCTGGGATCGATCGTACCTGTGAAAATTACGAGTTCAGATATCTACGACCTCTACGGTCAAGTCGCTTTTGGATTTTAGATTTGGGATTTTAGATTAAAAAATTGACTTGTAGCGCCGTAAATCTGGAAGCTTGAATTTTGGTCTAAAACTTTGCGATCGACTCTGACGCTCGTGTCACAAAGCAAGTATCCGTCTGCGGGCGCGTCAAACTCTAAGTGTTGCTGCAACTGTCGCCTCAGACGGTGTGGCGAAAAAAACCGGACACCAGCCAAAATGATTAGCGGATTGCTCAGGAAAAGTAACCATTAGTGCAAGATTGTGCAAAGATATGTAGAAAAGGGGCTGTAAACTTTTTTACCCCCTCTCTGGCAATCGACCCGCCCCGTCGGGGTGCGGTTATCTCTACAGAACGATCGGAGAATTTTAACGAATTTAATGTTTTGTTTCTGAATGTAAAGAGTTATGATGATAACAAGCCAGAAATAAGCGGGGAAAATTTGAGATTGCTTCGCCGTCCGCCCTACACCACAACGGTATCCCGAAAGAGTGTTGAGATGGATAGGCGGTAACGGTAGTCCAAAAACGGATAGAAGCCGCCGACGCCAGGAGTAGAGAGGTTAAAATTTTAGACGCTAGTTCAAGCTGCCAGATTCATCTGTGGAGTAAATCTAAAATCTAAAATCTAAAATCTAAAATCGACTGACGGTCGCTACATTCCCTGTTGAATCCCGCAGGCGACGGATTGCGGGATAGCGCCTGAACCAACAAAACTGTAACTACTATATATGTAGTAAAGTGGGGCTGGTCATCATCCTCACTATAAAATGCCCTAGAGAGAAAGCTTGCAAGTACCTCAAAGGAAGTCCAATGTACTGTTTAAAGAATGTTGGAAGCCGATAACCCCACCGCTGGCGGTTGGTATCGGTGATGTCAGAAAATCAAAGACGGCTGTCGAATCGGTAAATTAGTCACCATCGACGGAGCTGCCCTATACTCGATTGCTATTTGAAAAGGTGCGCGCAGGCGCAGCACCATACAGAACTCACAATGAGTTCCTGCCCTAGAGCAGAAATCCGCATCCGAGTTGGGCAACTTAGAAGGCTAAGACTCGTTATTAGGAGAATTAATGAATTTATTGTTTGAAGGCTTGGGTCTTTCCGAAGAACTCGTTCTCCATCTGGAAACACTCGGCTTTACAGAACCTACTCCCATCCAAGTACAAGCAATTCCGCACCTGCTAGCAGGCCGCGACGTTGTGGGTCAAGCTCAAACTGGAACGGGCAAAACGGCAGCATTCTCGTTGCCCATCTTGGAGCGGATTGATTTAGATGTAACAGCGGTACAAGCATTGGTGCTGACACCGACTCGTGAATTGGCGATGCAGGTAACTGAAGCTATCCGCGATTTGAGCGGTATCAGCAGCGAGGGCCCGGTAAAACTCGGTCGCTCTCTGCAAGTTCTGACAGTGTACGGCGGTCAATCGATCGATCGCCAAATGCAGCGTTTGAAGCGCGGCGTTCACATTGTTGTCGGTACACCCGGACGCATATTGGATATGCTCAGCCGCGGCAGCCTGAAACTCGACAAGGTACAGTGGCTGGTTTTGGATGAAGCTGACGAAATGCTGAGCATGGGCTTTATCCAAGATGTGGAAAGAATCTTGGATGCTGCACCAAAAGACCGTCAAACGGCATTTTTCTCGGCGACGATGGAAGCTTCTATTCGGAAATTGGTAGCGCGGCATTTGCGCAACCCAGTCAACGTCACCGTAGAACAACCAAAAGCAACGCCGAAACGCATCAGCCAAGGCGTGTACATGGTTCCCCGCGGCTGGTCTAAGGCAAAAGCTTTGCAGCCAATCCTAGAAATGGAAGACCCGGAATCGGCGCTGATTTTTGTGCGGACTCGGCAGTCGGCGGCGGAACTTACCAGCCAACTGCAAGCCGCAGGCCACAGTGTTGATGAATATCACGGTAATTTGAACCAAGCACAGCGGGAACGTTTGCTGCATCGGTTCCGCCAATGTCAAGTCCGCTGGGTAGTGGCGACTGATATTGCGGCCCGCGGTTTGGATGTGGATCACTTGACTCACGTAATTAACTACGATTTGCCAGATAGCGTAGAAAGCTACGTTCACCGGATCGGACGCACGGGCCGGGCTGGCCGCGAAGGAACTGCGATCACGCTGATTCAACCAGTGGATCGCCGCAAATTGCGCTTGATTGAACGCCACGTGCGATCGAGCTTGACTGTACGAAACATTCCGACACGGGCTCAAATAGAAGCTCGTCAGTTGGAAAAGATGCAGGGTAAGGTTCGCGAAGCTTTGGCCGGCGAACGGATGGCATCTTTCTTACCTCTGGTGTCTCAGTTGTCTGAGGAATACGACTCCCATGCGATCGCCGCAGCAGCTTTGCAAATGGCCTTCGATCAAAGCCGTCCGGCTTGGATGGGCGCGGATTACGCTCAACAAGAAGATCCCCCTATTGGTGGAGAAAACAGCGTCAAGCCAATCTTGATCAAGAAGCGGGCTAAGACTGGCGCGCCGACTAATTCAGTCGGTTCGAGCGTTCCTGCTCCCGTTCCCCAGAACAGCTAATTAGTAGGGTGCGCGCTGCGCGCCTTATTTTCTAACTGGTAGGGTGCGAAATTCGCACCTTATTTTTTTATGTGTGGAATTAATCAATAGGTACGTTGTTGCGCTTCAGCGCTCTTTATAGATATATATAAAAGCGCTAAAGCGCAACAACGTACCTAGACTGCCCGTGATGCTCAATACTTGTTGTGAGCAAACCTGAAAATCCTCGGAAGCAAGAAGGACTGAAGTCCGAACGATCGAACCTCTAGATGCTGATTTTTGGACTGCTGTCTAATATTTTAGTTGAGCTGGGTACCCGCAATAATCTTTTGCACGCGATCGCCCTTCAGTTCCAAAACCAAATTAGAAGCCTTTTGGTCATTGCTGTAAGTCAACCGACTCACTCCACCCTGCACGGATTGCGAGCTGTAACCGTAAGTTTTAAGGACTTTTTGACTTTTATCTCCTACCTTAATACTACTCGTTGTTACGTACTTGGGATTCGTAGTAGAAATTAAATAAACTTTGCCATTCCAGGCTGCTACCGTCAATTTCGAGTAGGTTAGCGTGCGGATCTTGCCACCCATCGCCTTGCTACCCGGTTTAGTTTCATCCCGTTGGGGTTTGCCCAACTTGCGTTTAGCCTCTTCTACAGACATCCCCAAACGAACTGGGCCAATCCCCAACCGCGAATAGTCGATCGCCGCCGGCTTTTGTGTGGCGTTCAACATACTTTCTAGAGCGACAACAGTTTGATTCATACCCACAACAGGGCGAATTAAAGCAGCAAATCCGAAGCTCGAAATTGCGATATTGAGCATGATGCCAGCAACGGCTGTTGTCACAAACAATCTTACCATTTTTTTATACCTTTATTTTGCAGTTTATTCCTGCAATACCCTGTTATATCCGGATAAATACTAATGATTGCGGGCGAATACAATTCGCTCCTAAACAGCCAAAGTCCGCCTGCGAGGACTAAAGGAGTAAGGATATTCATCCCCAAAAATATAACATAGAGAAATCCGGTTTTAGTAGGGGGCGTACCCCCATGCTCGTCTTTATTCGGGTTTTCTGAATACCAACACCATTTTACGTTTAATTAACGCGAATACTTCATCACCGGAATGGGTGTGATATCCTAACAAAAGCCCTTTCTCCATAAAATTTGCAATTTATATGACCGCCATAGATTCCACTAAACACCAGAAATCTAAAGCCCTGAAACCGGGCAGCCGCCGCCCCGCTAAAGAACTTTGCAGCGAGTGCGGTTTGTGCGATACATATTATATCCATTATGTCAAGGAAGCTTGCGCTTTCTTAACTCAGCATATCGCAGAACTGGAAGAGGAGATTCACGGGCGATCGCGCAATCTCGACAATCCCGACGATTGGTACTTCGGCGTCAGTCAAAATATGATGGCGGCTAAGAAAAAAGAACCAATAGAAGGCGCTCAGTGGACGGGAATTGTCAGCACAATTGCGATCGAAATGCTAGAAAAAGGCATCGTTGAAGGCGTTGTCTGCGTCCAAAATACCAAAGAAGACCGCTTTCAACCGATGCCGATAATTGCGAGAAATCGCGAAGAAATTTTGGCTGCAAAAGTCAACAAGCCAACTCTATCTCCCAACCTTTCTGTGTTGGAACAAATCGAAAAGTCGGGGATGAAGCGGCTGTTAGTTATTGGCGTTGGCTGTCAAATTCAAGCATTGCGAACAGTCGAGAAACAACTCGGTTTAGAAAAGCTCTACGTTCTCGGAACTCCCTGTGTAGATAATGTCAGCCGCGCGGGATTACAAAAATTCCTAGACACGACTAGCCGTTCTCCTGAAACGGTGGTGTCTTACGAGTTTATGCAAGACTTTAACGTTCATTTCAAACACGAAGATGGTTCGGAGGAAAAAGTGCCATTTTTTGGATTGAATACGAAGGAATTGAAAGATGTTTTTGCTCCTTCTTGTTTGAGCTGTTTTGATTACGTTAATTCCTTAGCAGATTTAGTTGTGGGCTACATGGGCGCACCTTTTGGCTGGCAGTGGATTGTGGTACGAAATGATACCGGGCAAGAAATGTTAGATTTGGTAGCGGATCAGCTAAACACTCAGCCGGTGATGTCTCGGGGAAACAGAAAAGAAGCGGTTCAGCAGAGCATTCCGGCTTATGAAAAAGGAGTGACATTGCCGATGTGGGCGGCGAAGTTAATGGGAGTTTTTATTGAGAGAATTGGGCCGAAGGGTTTGGAATATGCTCGGTTTTCAATTGATTCTCATTTCACTCGCAATTATCTGTATGTGAAGCGGAATTATCCCGAAAAATTGGAGGCTCATGTGCCAGAATATGCGAAGCGGATTGTCGGGCAGTATAAGTTGCCAGAGTGATTTGATTAGGAGAGTTTATAATTGATGTTTTGTCGGGACATGGCAATGCGGTGTCCTTGTATGCAGTTGCTGAAAATTAGAGGTACAAGATTATGACACTTACGGTTGCACAAAAACACATGAATTTACCAAAGTCGATCGCACTTGCTTGTTGTGTACTCCTCGCATCATGTGAAAATAAACCTTCGGAGTCAGCCTCCGAGACGAAACCGGGAAACAGTCAAGGAACATTTGCTCAACTGTGTCGCGAGAAAGCTTCTTTGAGTGCTGAAGCCAAAAATACTGTTGAGGTGTTGCTGAAGACAGCAGGAACTACTGAGTGCGAGGTGGCTAATCAAAAACTGTCGAGTATCACCGAACTCGATCTCAAAAACAATAAAATCAGCGATATCACACCCTTGAAATATTTTACTCAACTGACGAGTCTAAACCTTGGGGGTAATAACATCAGTGACATCAAACCGCTGGAATCTTTGACTAATCTGAGTTGGCTCTATCTTGGGTTTAATAAAATCAGCGATATCACGCCTTTGCCATCTTTGACTAAGCTAAATTGGCTATACCTCAACAACAATAAAATCAGCGATGTCAAATCCTTGCAATCTTTGACTAAAGTCAGTGAACTCAATCTCAGCGACAATCAAATTAGTGACATCAACTCCTTAAAATCTTTGACTAAACTGACTGCGCTTTCCCTCAGCGGAAATCCGGCTCCCAAAACTTGCCCTCTCAAGCCAGAGTCTATTTGTAAGTGGGGAGCGCCAACTAAATCATAAAACTTTATAATGACATCGATCGCCTTTAAATACTTCAGTCGCAAATGATGATAAATTTGGTATTTATCGGAAAAGTGCGATCGCCCTTATCAACTAAAAGCGATCGCACATTCCTACAAATCAGCAGCGTGTTCCTTCAACTCGTCCAAAGAAACGTATTCCAAAGTTAAGACATGAGTCGCCGACAAAACCACAAGCGGCGCACATCCAGCATCCATTGCTTCCTTCCAACGAGGCGCGCACAAACACCAACAATCCCCTGGTTTCAATCCCGGAAATTTAAAGTCTGGAACCGGCGTACTCAAATCGTTTCCCATTCTTTTGGTGTACTTCAAAAACTCTTCTGTTACTTTTGCACAAACGGTGTGAGCCCCTAAGTCTCCGCCACCCGTATTGCATTTTCCGTCCCGATAATAGCCTGTCATGGGCGATGTGCAGCAAGTTTCTAATTTTGTGCCCAGTACATTTGTCGCTTCCGTAACCATCGCAGCTCCTCCACACAAACAACTCTGCGATCTAATTTTACACAAAAGGTGGTTTGTAAGGATTCAGGTCAAAAAAAATTCAATGGCAGCATCTGGTAAAATAAACGAATGAAAAAGCCTGCACCCCCCAGAGAACAGAAAAAAACCGAAATCGAGCAGTTGAGCCAAGCTGAACTGGTAGA
>NZ_JAHRFA010000097.1:0-24176 GCF_020883045.1 Microcoleus sp. CAWBG58
ATTATAGCGTTTCTAACTGGAGTTTCTTGGTCAACCTCGACATCGAGGAAGCGCAAGCGCTAAGAAAGAACGCTTAAAGCTTATACCGTAGAGCTTACCTAGGTTTACCTAGGTTTTTATAAGCGGTGTTATCCCGAGGATAAAAATAAAGTACAACTCGCCGCCCTCGAAAATCTGCGAGGCCCACAAGTTGGCCGGCAGCGTCGGGCAGGCTGAAGACAGGGGCTACGTCACCAGGATTTAGTGTCATTTGTGGTATTTGTCAAGAGTTTTTAGAATATGTTCGCAAATAAAAAATATTGCGTCCCGATCGCGCTCGGCTCAAGATCGACTTAAGAAACTCTCAGTCGAGGGACTGTTCTTGTCGATCGGTAATAGTGCCGGGTGTGATATAATCGTCATCGGTCTAAAATTGAGTATAACTAGACAACGTAAAAACTCGCACTCCTTTAGTTGAGTTCGCAGTCACACCGATCGGTGTTGCGGTTTAGGAAAGCTCGCATTTGAACAAAGCCTAACTACATTAAAGAGAATCGATCGAGTACGGTAGGGTATACCGGAATTCACGATTGGGAGAAGACACCTCTAAAGCGACTGGAGCAATCCTGTCGGAAACAAGTGACTTTGCCCAAGCAAGAATCTCAGTAACAAACAAGTGCTGAGAATTTCAACCCGAAGAATCCCCGAGCCGAAAGCTTGGGGAATGTCAATGTTTATTAGTGAGGTCAGAATGGCTAAGCGCCGCAATCTCAAGAAAGAGAAGGCACAACGAAATCAAGCATACGCTCGCAAATTTCGCAAGCGGAGAAATCAAGATATGTTCTCCAACAAGAGAAGGCGATTTGACGGCGGCAACGGCGGCGGGATGGGCGCCATGAGCGGCGGCGGACGGGACAAAGATATGGCTGCTGCTGAAGAGTAATATAGTCAGGCTATCTGCCCAACTTAGAACCGAGAGTGCAAAACACGATCGTTCTAAGGAGAGATAGCCATCATGAATTTGCCCAAGAATTCAACGAGGATAGTTTAGGCGATCCGATCGCGCGCAGCAATCAGTGATTTTCTCACTTGTTCAAATCCGGTGCCACCGTAACTATTGCGAGCAGCAACCACTTGAGTCGGTGCGATCGCGCTATAAATGTCTGTATCAAAAGCTGGGTGCAAGTCTTTCCACTCCTCAAGTGTCAAATCTTTGAGGAGTTTGCCCCCCGACAGACAAGTTTTAACAACTTTGCCCACGAGGTTGTAAGATTCCCGGAAGGGAACGCCCTTAGCAGCCAAATAATCTGCTACGTCTGTAGCGTTAGAAAAGTCTTCTGTAACGGCAGCAGCAAGGCGATTGCTGTTAAACGCGATTCCTTCCCGCAGCAAAATCGTCATTGCTTCCAAGCAACCTTGTACAGTTTTGACGGTATCAAACAAAGCTTCTTTATCTTCTTGCAAATCTTTGTTGTAGGCCAAAGGCAATCCCTTCACTACTACAAGCAAGGCTTGCAAATGACCGAAAACCCGCCCCGCCTTGCCCCGCACCAACTCCGGCACGTCGGGATTTTTTTTCTGGGGCATGATGCTAGATCCCGTAGCGCAGCTATCTTTGAGCGTAATAAATCCAAATTCGTGAGAAGACCACAAAATCATTTCTTCTGACAAGCGGCTCAGGTGTACCATAATCAAGCTGGCGGCTGCGAGAAATTCGATCGCAAAATCTCGATCGCTCACTCCATCTAAGCTATTAGCATAAACCTGGTCAAACTCCAAGAGTTCTGCGCTATAGTGTCGGTCGATCGGGAAAGTCGTCCCCGCCAGCGCGCCGCAACCCAAAGGCGAAATATTCACCCGCTTCAAGACATCGCCGAGGCGTTCCCAATCGCGATCGGACATTTCAAAATAAGCTAACAAGTAATGAGCTAAACTGATTGGCTGAGCGCGCTGCAAGTGCGTGTAACCGGGGATTAATGTTTCGACATTGAGTTCTGCAATTTCGAGCAAAACCCCTTGAAATTCCCGCAATTGCTCGCGAATTTCTGCGATGCGATCGCGCAAATACAAACGAGTATCGGTGCCGGCTTGGTCATTTCGCGATCGGGCCGTGTGCAGCTTTTTGCCCGCATCCCCGACGATATCCGTCAGGCGCTTTTCTACAGCGAAGTGAACGTCTTCTGCATCAACTCCGGGCACAAAAAGACCCTGGCGGTATTCGCGGCGGATTTGTTCCAAACCATTGACTAGCTGTTCGCCTTCTGATGCGGAAATAATCCCTGTTTTGGCGAGCATTTTAGCATGAGCGATAGAACCGGTCAAGTCATACTCAATCAGTTCTATATCGAAGCCAATACTAGCATTGAATCGGGCGATCGCTGGGTGCAGCGCCGACTCAAATCTTTGACTCCAAGTTTTCGGTTGTGTGGTCATTGCTGAAGGTAAAACTAAATTATATCTCTATTGCAGAGCTCTATAAAAACCGATTCTTAGGAAGGAATGCAAGTCTTCCGGTTCCTAGGAAAGAATGCAAGTCCTCCGGTTCGCACTCAAGAATGCCAATCTCTCCTCCCAGATTTGGTCAGAAAGGACTAAGGTAATTACTACAAACTTTTTATACCTGTACAGGCACTAAAAAACTGAATTCTAGACTACAAAATCACTAAAATTATGCTGCATCAGAAAGGAATAAAGTCCTGACTCCGAACCTTTGCAATCCCTTCCTGATGAATTGTTAGAAAATAACTCTAAGGAATAATCCCTTTAAGGAACCAGCCAACGAAAATACCTATAATAAAAGCTCCTATTTGACCTGTCGAGACAAAATTGTTCCAAGCTTTCTGGATATTTGTAAATACCTCGTAGCTTTGACCCAAGATCACAGGGGAAGTCAAATGGGATTTTACAACTAACAAATGAACGGCATCATGCCAATGAATCGAGCTTGTCAATCCAGTAATAATTTCCGGCATTAAATTAACTATCATGGTGATTTTCTCCTGTGGTCGGTGTTACCCTAAGTACAACCAGTGTCATGTCATCTTCATTGCGGTTGCCGATGCCGATAAACTGGTGAACGCGATCGAACAAATAATCCAGAATTTCCTCAGACTGCTGATAATTTTGACAAGCCCACTGAAAAGCCGCTGTCAAGTTATCCTCATCAAAGCGATCGCCCCTTTGATTAGCAGCATCAGTAAATCCGTCTGTGTAATAAATAATCGTATCACCAGGCTGCAATTGCACGTGGGCTTCTTGGTAGCGCGAATCAGCATCCAAGCCAATCAACATTCCCTCCAAAGTATCTAGCCGAACAATCGAATTAGTTGCAGCTTGCCACAACAAAGGCGGGTGGTGAGCAGCATTACTGTAAGACAGAATGCGAGTTTTCGGATCGTACTCCGAATAAAACAGAGTCACAAAACGGTGAGAATTCTCCAAATCCGCGTGCATTACCCGGTTTAAATGTTGCAAAATTCTCGCAGGCGAATGGCGGTTCAAAACCTCCGCCCGCAGCATACCCCGCGTCATCGTCATCAACAGGCCAGCCGGTACCCCTTTGCCCATCACGTCGCCGATGACAATGCTCCAGCGACCCTTGTCGATTTTGGACTTGAGATTTTTAATCAGGGATGGGGGGTGTTCCCCCTCATTCTCCTTGCCGATCGGGTCATAGTCAGCGGGAATAAAATCATAATAATCACCGCCGACTCTGCTAGCAGTTTGGCAGCGGGCGGCCACATCAAGACCGGGAATTGTGGGACAACTGCGGGGTTGCAGCCGCAATTGAATTTCTGCCCCAATTTCTAACTCTCTGTCCAAGCGTTCTTTTTCGGCCAACTTCACCGTCAGTTCGTCTTTGCAGATTGCCACAGCGGTTTGATCCGCCACCAAACGAACTAATTTCTGCCTGCCGGGAGTCCAAATATATTGTGGGTCACTGCTAAAAACAAACAGCCGTCCGCGTTCCAAATTCTTGACTAAAATTGGCGCCCCAAACAAATGAACATCCGGGCCCAAATAACGGCCGACTTGCAAATCGAGACTAGAAGTTTGCCCGCTTGTTTGAGAAAAAGATTCACCAGCCGCGCCCGCACCTGCTGTAGCTTGCCTGGTGGCTATTTCCAGCGCTTTCCGCATATCTTGGCACTGCCGTCCTTCCTGACAGTGCAACTGCTGGAACCTGACTTGACCGTTGGGTTTGAACAGCACTAGGGCTCCCCCGTCGGCGTCGGTAACGCGAGTTGCCACCAAAGGCACCAACTCCAAAAATTGGTTGAGATTGTTAAAACTACGCAGGGCAAATCCCAGCGAACCCAACATATCTTGAACGTTGTGCTGGTATCGGTGCAAGCGCGCTACCAGTTCTTTGAGGGCAAATACTGGCGTCGCGTCGGTGGAATTGCGACCCGTAGGGCGGTCAGCAGGTTGAGGTGAGGGGCGAGGCAAGGGCACAGCAGTCATTTTATATTGGTGATTTTCGATCTTAAAAGGAGATTGAGTGAGTGAGGAATTACGTACCACACGAACAGAAATCCGGTTATTTTTCGAGCAAGTAGTTTTGGCAGTATGCCATTGGTGCGAATTTAAGCCTGAAATCCTCAAGAAATCTCGTTTATAGCTGAGTCTAAATCCCCCTTAATAAGGGAGACTTTGAGCCCTTCTGAAACTACTTAATCAAGGTATGTAGTTGGGCTTTAGCCCTCTTTAGGCGTATAGATAAAGAGGGCTAAAGCCCAACTACGTACCTAAATTGATGGCGCTTCGACGATCGCAAGCAAGCAATAACAGAAGGTTTAATGTTTCTAGATGTTTAGTTTTCACTCGCCCGGTGGCCGTCGGCGCAAGTCCTGCGATCGTAGTTTGAGGTTAAGGATTCGATCTGTTGAAGCTCTGTATCCGCTTCCCCAAATCGGGATGGCTAGAGATACCTCATCAATCTAAAATCTAAAATCTAAAATCTAAAATCGAGTAGGGCTTCCACAAATTCGTAACTAGAAAACGGGCGCAAATCTTCGATGCTTTCCCCCACTCCAATAAACCGGATTGGCAGACCTAGCTGCTGCACTACTGCTAGGGCAACACCACCTTTAGCAGAACCGTCAAGTTTTGTCAATACTACTCCGCTTAATTTTGCCGATTCAGCGAATACTTCTGCCTGTCGCAAACCATTTTGACCTAGGGTGGCATCCAAGACCAGTAGAGATTCTACGGTAGCGCCGGGGGCTTTTTTGTCTACAATGCGACGGATTTTACTTAATTCGTCCATCAGATTTTTTTTGTTTTGCAGGCGGCCTGCGGTGTCTACGATCAACAATTCTGTGCCTCGGGCGCTGGCGGCGGCGATCGCATCAAACACTACAGCAGCCGGATCGGTATTTTTCCCCTCGTTGGCAATAATTTCGACACCGCTGCGGGATCCCCAAACTTTGACTTGTTCGACGGCGGCGGCGCGGAAAGTGTCGGCGGCGGCAATCAGGGTTTTGTAGCCTGATATTTGGGCGATGTGGGCAAGTTTGCCGATCGTCGTAGTTTTGCCCGCACCGTTAACTCCTACAATCAACCAAATGTTGAAAGTGTCTTTTTCCGGGGCAAAAGTCAGGCTGTAGGCGGGATTGCCAGCGGCGGTTTCGGCTGTCGGAGCGTCGAGAATGTCGCGCAGGATGCTTTTGAGAAAGGCTAGAGCCTGTTCTGGCGGCAAGACTTCTTTTGTGAGTCTTTCCTGGAGGCGCTTAATAATGATGTCGGTGGCGGCGACTCCGACATCGGCTTGTAGGAGCAAAGTCTCAATTTCGGCTACCGCGTCTTGATTGAGCGGGCCTTGACCGACGATCGCCTTTAGTCGATTAATTAAGCTGCGGCGGGTTCTTTCCAAACCTTTCCGCAGTTTTTGCAGCCAACTGATTTCCTCGACGGATACTTGATCTGGCCGCCGCCCTTGACTGGCGAGGATTTCAGATGACCAGAGGAAGCCTTCGTCAAAGGCAAAACCGGGAATTTCTTGGATAATTGCGGCTCTTTCGGCGGCGGCTGCGATGACTTCTGGTTCCTCAAGGGCGGTTTCCTTGAGGCGTTCGATCCGATCCATGCGATCGGCTTGAGCTCGGGCCCAAAACGGCAGGGCTTCGGCTGTAGAGTCTTCAGATGCGATCGACTCTGTGTCTGCAAGCTCAGTTGCAGGTCGATCGGTTGCTATATTTTCTGCTGTAACTTCTAATTTTTGAGTAACAGGTTGAGGCGCGATCGACTCAGGGGACTGTAACAGAGGTTCGGGAATCTCTACTGAGCTTGCTGCTTCTGGATCTTGGCCGTCGCTACTTTCATCTTGCAGTGATGGTGAAACTTCTGGAACTTCTGCAACAGTTAGTGCAGATTCTGCAACTTCTGCAACTTCTGTTTCGGCTGCTGGAACTTCCGCCGGTGCTGTTTCAGTAACTTCTGTTTCAGGTTTTTGCTGTTTTTGAATATTTTTGTAAGCAGCTTTAGCCCAATTGAGATAATCCTCAGCTACAGCGGGGGAAGTTTCCTCAACTGCTGCATCTGTTTGAGGCTCAACCGGTGCGGATTTTGCCGCCTCATCTTGGGGCTGTTCGGGGGGAGTTTCTGGTTCAGAAGATCCGCTTTCGCTGTACTGGCGACGAAACCAATTAAATACCATAGAAGTAAATGGGGAAATAGAGAATAGTTATCAGTCATTTAGCCATCAGTCCTTAGTTTAGAGCGGATTGTGGATTGTGGATTGCCGATCGCTAATGACTAATGACTGCTGACTAATGACTACTGACTTACAACTTCTGCATTGATTTTATCGACGACTCGGCGGAGGACTCCGTTGATGAACCGATGTCCTTCATCACCGCTGTAGCGTTTTGCGAGTTGGACGGCTTCGCTGACGCTGACTTGTTCAGCTAAGCCGAGATAGAGGATTTCGGCGATCGCGATTCTCATGATATCTCGATCGATCCTGGGCAGGCGATCGATTTGCCAGTCTACCAGGGCTTCGGAGAGCAACTCGTCAATTTGAACGCGGTTGGCACTGACTTTTGTCAGGATTTGCAAAGCATAGGTACGGACATCTTGCTGGTTAGCTAGCTGGATCAGTTCCGGAAACTCCATTGCTGAACCCAGACGGTTGATGGCGGTTTGGGTGAGTTCGAGTGCTTCCCGCACCATTGCTCTAGCACTTTGTATATCAGCGGCCCGGAGTTCGCTAGCCAGGAGTTTGTCGCTACCCCGCTGCACTTCGGAGGATGCTGCTTCTAGGGATTCTTGAACTTCTGCCGTCAGGGTGCGGATGGCCGCGAGGAGAACATCTTGCAGTTTCTTGGCTTCTAAGAGTTCTGGATTCGCCGGTAGTTGGCTGATGCCGAGGAGTGCGAGTTCGCGTGAGGTTTCGCGTGCTTTTTTCATATTTTTTAGATAGAACTTGGGACTTTAGGAATTTCCGAATTGTTGAGATTGCTAAGCGCTGGTTGAGAGCATAGACTTGGACTTTAGCAGAAAAACTCCCAAAAAAACCTGCCGTCAGTAACGATTGTTTCTGGGCAGGTTTTCGACAAATATTATTTGTGATGGGGAAAGTTTGCGCGCGATCGAAATCTAGACAAAGCGAACAAAAGGCTGTCGTCTAAGCTCTACTCAATGTCAATTGTATATTTGCTGAAGATTAAAAATCCTCTCCCCCTCTCCCTCTCTCCCTCTCTCCCCCTCTCCCCCTCTCCTCCTCTCCCCCTCTCCCTTTCCAACACCGCACACAATCTATATTCACAAAACCTTTGTCTAATCTTCTTCGACTGGTACAGGTTGGTATCTTGATTCGGATAGCAAGGGTTCGAGTGTTTTGCCGGGGGGTTTGTCGGAGGTGACTGCAATTGAGTTGCTGGGGTTGACGATGCCGCCGGAGATGATGACTTTAAAGGCATCTTCGATCGACATTGACAAATTAACGACATCTGATTCCGGGACAATAGCGTACCATCCGGTGGTGGGGTTGGGAGTGGTGGGGATGAAAATGCCGATCGGGCTTTCGCCGGAAAGATGAGACGGAATGTCGTTACTCTCGATCGTACCGGTCACAAAGGCCAAAGTCCAGATTCCCCGCCGGGGATACTCTACCAACACCACCCGGCGAAATTTGTCATTAGATTTGAGGATAGTTCCCAGCAGTTGTTTGAGGGTTTTGTAAACCGAACCCGCTAGGGGAATGGCTTGCAACAGGCGTTCGCCAAAGTCTAGCAGCCACTTCCCGAAGATGTTGCGGGCCATTAAACCAATGACTAAAATGCTCAGCAGGGGTACAGCCAGCCCTACTAACAGATTTAGCAGGTTGACCAAAATCGGGTGGAGTCCGTCAAAAGGATTAATCTGCTTGGGAATTTTGGTAAGAAAATTGATCACCCAACTGGCGACGGTAATTGTCAGCCAGATGGTGGTAGCTAAGGGTATCACTACCAGCAGACCTGCGATCAGGTCATTTTTTAAGTCTTGTTTGATGCGTTGGAGCACGGCGGGTCAATTCTCCTCGTAACTGGCTGCAATAACCTGAATAAACTTGAGAATAAAGCAACTGCACGGGCTTTACTGAAAGTTACTGTGGACGATCGTCTTCTCTGCTGCCAAACCCTACGCTTGCCGAGCGCGGAAGAGTTGGGTAACGGCGGTGCTATATCTATATTTTAAAGAATTATTGCAGGCAAAGCGCCTGATTCTAATATACGCGGGCTGTGCAACAGCCAACCATATTGTATATTTTAAGACATTTTGGCTCGAAATCAACGAATTAGCTGGCTTTGTTGGGGCGGCGGGAGTCGGGGGGATTTCTGTAGGGGGCTTGTGGGCTGCTTCGAGAACACATGAATTTTGAGCGTGGGGTTGGCTAAAGCAAGACCTTTGGTGATTGTACGGCGATCGCGCCCGCTCCCATCGGACAATCTATAGTTTTTGATAACTTGACAGAAGTGCGATCGAGAAAGGTGAGAGATTTTACATTAAATGTTTCTCAAATGCCAGCTACTTCTTAAACTATTTGACTCCGTTAAAAAATGGATGCCGTGCCACGTAGACTCCTGATTGGAAGGTCAAAAAAATTACACCAAAGTTCCTAATCCCAAATTCAATTCTGCAAGTAAATCTCCAATCTCAAATCTCAAATCGATTGACTATTCTTTGAAAAACCGTAAAATATAGTCAAATTTATCTGCGATCGCGGGAATCTCGCCAATAATAGCTTATGTTGAATACAGCCAGACTGTTTGAAGCAAAACCTCTTCAGGGAAATATTGCGGGTGTTTCAGCAGAAATACCAGACTTATTTGGCAGTAAGTTCGTTAGCGAAGCCATCGTAGAGGATCGCCTAAATCGATTGACCCAAATTGCGATCGGGGATACGAATGTTTTATTTGATACCAGATCGGATGTAATTCAAACAGCAGATTGGGCTGCCGGTGCTAATGGTAGTGCGATCCTCTACGAGGGCTTCGCTAACGACCTTTTTGACCAAATCACCGACTTCCGGCTGCCGCACTCACCAGACGACAATCTTAAAGTCGATCGCAGTCTAACATCCCAGACCGATATCTCAACTCAACTTCAGAGAGACGAACTGACAGGGATGGATTTTGCTGGTAGTGATGCTGGTAGCGATGCCGAGCGATCGCAATCCCGAACTGCTGCGCTATTACCTTCAGAAAAATGGGCTTTCAATTTCCCAGATTATACCATCGACCACCAAGGTTTAAACACACTCAATATCAAAATTGGTTACGGCTTAAAACCCGGAATTACCAAAAATGAATATCCCGATTTTGTGCCAATCTACAAAAGTATTGATAACTTCCTAGTTAACTATCCCAACGAAACGGACACCTGGGAAAATATCAACAAAAATCTGAGTCAAAAAGTGCTAGACGAAAATCCGGCACTAACAGATGTTACCATCCAACTCGAAGTTTTGCCAACCAACAGATTGCCCTACGAACGAGCAACTACAGTTTTCCGGAGTCGTGTCGGTCAACTCAAAGAAAATGGCAACCTTTCCTTGAAAGACTACGCAATTAATCACCAAGGATTGAACAAGCTCAATCTTGATGTTGATTATCAGTACAAACCGGGGATTTCCCCAAACGAATATCCCGATTTCCTGTCAATCTTAAAGAGCATTGATAACTTTTTAAGCAAGTATCCCAATGAAACAGATTTCTGGGAAATTGTCAATAAAAAATTGACTCAAAATATCCTCAACGAAAATTCTAGCTTGGCAGCAATTAAGATCGATTTGAACATTTTGCCAAGCCAAACATTACCCTATAACCGCACCAGCAAAGTTACTCGCACTCAACCCAGCAATCCTCAAGGAACTTTCCTCGTTGGCAATACCAGAAGCAATAATGTGCTGCGGTTTGACGGCAATACGGGCAATCTTCTAGGCGAATTTATCCCAGCGGGCAGCGGCGGTTTGTTTAGTCCAGATACAATTCTTTTTGGCCCAGATGGCAACGGCGACGGTAAGCCGGATATTTACATTGCCAGTGGCGACAAGCCAGGCAATTCCGGACAACCAACAGCATCTGCCGTATTGCGATATGACGGAGTTAGTGGCAAATTTATTGACAAATTTGTCGGCGACAATCCGAACACTACTGCTGATGAAACTGGCGGATTGTCTCGTCCTTACGGTTTAGCTTTTGGTGCCGACGGTAATTTTTATGTCAGCAGTTTTTTGACCGATCAAATCCTGAGATACAACGGCAAAACTGGACAATTTATTGATGTATTTGCAACGGGCAATCAGCAAGCGGGAGGATTGAATGGGCCGAACAATTTACTGTTTGCTCCTGACGGCAATTTGTACGTGACAACGCAGGGGAGTGTTGCTCGTGACGGCAAAGCTGATTTTAGTGCAGGTTTCGCCAGCCAGGTGCTGCTTTACAACCCGCAAACAGGGCAGTCAAGTATCTTTGCTTCCCCCGATCCTTCGCCTCAGAGTCAGGGATTTGTGAGTCTTTTGGGCATGGCAATCGGGCCCGCTGACAGCGACCTTTACGTGAGCGATTTTGCTAACGATATCAGGCGCTACAATTTAAAAAGTGGGGATTTGGTCAAGGTTTTATCTACCAATTATACTGATACTTCCCCCAGTAGCAATTATGTAGGTGGTTTGGCATTTTCGCCGATCGGCAATTTGTTGGCAGTTGGCTTTGACAACCGCGCCAATGCTAACAATGTTGGTGCGGTTTTGCGGTACAATGGCAAAACTGGGGAACCGCTGCCAATATCGAGCAATCCTTTGTCGAGTAACAGTTCTATTTTTGTCCCTCCCGACAGCAAGTTACAGCGTCCGATAGGAATTGCTTTCTTTCCTTCCGATGCTAAGCTGACCGAGAAGTGGAATTTTACAGCGGCAAATTACCCAATTAACCATCAAGGGTTAAACAACCTAAATCTTGATGTAAATTATCAGTACAAAGAGGGCATTCAAAATTATCAGTATCCCGATTATGTGCCGATTTACAAGAGCATTGATAATTTTTTAGTTAACTATTCTAACGAAACTGATTTTTGGGAAATTGTTAACAAAAATTTGACAGAAAAAGTGCTTGCCGAAAATCCAGCAATTTCTTCGGTGACGGTTGATTTGAATGTTTTGCCGACGAACCAATTGCCTTACGATCGCAGCAGTACCGTTACTCGCACTACAAATGGTAAATTAGGGGAAGCCTGGGATTTCAAGATTCCTAATTATTCGATCGCTCACCAGGGTTTGAATAACCTGAACATTGATGTCAAGTATCAGTACAAGCCAGGAATTACGCAGGCTGAATATCCCGACTTTGTGCCGATTTACAAAAGCATAGATAATTTTTTGGTTGATTATCCAAATGAAACGGATTTCTGGGAGATTGTGAATAAGAATTTGACGCAAAAGCTGCTGGCACAAAATCCGGCTTTGGATTCGCTGGAAATTAGTATCGAGGTTTTGCCGACTAACAGATTGCCTTACGAACGAGCTAGTATTGTGTCGCTGGCTTAGCGTCTAATTCAATACGGTTAACTTAACGATTTTTGACGAATTTCACTTCGCGATTTTCTAGGCAATACAGGCATTATTTGCCAGTTAGATTGTTTTTAAGTTAAGCGTATTGGCTTCAAATTGTTTTTTTTGTGGACAATTATTGACAGGGAATACATTCCTTGCTAAGGTGTGTGTAATTCAGTAGGTTGCGTAGAAACGGAGTTTTTGTGCATCCAGAACGAACGGATTTAAATTGTCTGTTGTGGTCAAAAAACATTTTTTTGAAGAAACTGGGTTTATGAATTAAAGCGAGTTTGCAAAGATCTATCTTGGGATAGATGGGTCTGTTTCAGGCAATTGCTATAAAATAGTCCAGGCTTTAGGTGGGTTAAAAACCCGGTTTCTGGGTTAAGATCGATCGCTCATAGGATTTGAAATTTGAGATTTGAGATGGGTAATGACTTATTCTGTATGGGTTTGCAGTTTGCCTAAAGTTGCATTATTTTGTGAAACGGGTATCACAGATTTTGCGTAGAAATCGGGTTGTTCTGTGTTTGGAACTAAGAAAGATAGTTGTTTTGCGATCGAAAATCTGGATGCAGTCGCTTTCCTGGCGCAGAGGTTCCAGCAGTAAGCTGAGTATTTTTTATCTTTTCTTTAGAATGACGATGGAAATTAGGTAAATAATGGAAGTATTCAAGGATTTTTGATTGCATTTTTCTGTAAATATATTAAGGAATTTTTGTGAAAACCCTCAATATCCTCTTAGTAGAGGACAGTCCCCTAGATGCCGAGCTGATTGAGGCATATCTCATGGATGGCGGTCTAGACTTTTGTTTGCTATGCGTGGAAACTCGGGAAGATTTTGCCGTAGCGCTTGAAAAACACTGTGTTGATATTATTTTGGCAGATTATATGCTGCCTTGTTTTAACGGGATAGCAGCGCTGGAAATGGCCCGCACTACTTGTCCGGGAGTGCCGTTTATTTTTGTGTCGGCTACTTTGGGCGAGGAAGTGGCAATTGAGACTTTGAAAAGCGGGGCTACAGACTACGTTCTCAAACGGCGTTTGACGCGGTTGGTTCCGTCGATCGAGCGAGCCCTGCGGGAAGTTAAAGAACGGCTCGATCGCAAAGCAGCTCAAGCACAGCGTCAAGAAAGTGAAGCCAGATTTCGGATGATGGCAGATACCGCGCCGGTGATGATTTGGATGTCGGATATCGATCGACTTGGCGATTACTTTAACAAAGTTTGGTTGGAGTTTACTGGTAAAACTTTGGCGCAAGAAATCGGCCTCGGTTGGATGGAAAGCTTGCACCCTGACGACTTGCCAAAATATATGGATGTTTACCGGAGAGCCTTCGACGCCCGCAGCGAGTACCGGATCGAGTACCGCTTGAGGCGCTATGACGGGGAGTACCGCTGGGTTGTGAGTACGGGGGTACCCCTGTACAGACCCGATCGCACTTTTGCCGGTTACATCGGTTCTTGTATCGATATTAGCGATCGCCAACAGGCAGAACAAGAACGTGTTATGGCTTTGTCCCGGGAACAAGCAGCTCGCAAGCAAGCAGAAGAAACAGCTCAAGCGCTACTATCGGCTAACGCTCGAATTACTAACATTATCGAAAGCATTACCGACGCTTTTGTTGCCTTCGATTCAAACTGGAACTACACATATATTAACCACAAAGCTCTTGAGCTTTTAGGCAAGTCACAAGTCGAACTAATTGGGAAAAACATTCGGGATATTTTTCCCAAGATTGTGGATTTACAGTGCTACGAAATGGCTACCAAAGCATTAGCGGAAAAGATGACGGTCGAGTATGAAGAATTTGTACCTTTATTGAATAAGTGGTTGGAAGTGCGTTTTTATCCTTCCGATTCTGGTTTGTCGGCTTACATCCAAGATGTGAGCGATCGCAAGCAATCAGAAGCAGCACTCAAAGCCAGTCAAGAAAAGCTGAGAATGTTGGCAGAATCTAACTTGATCGGAATTCTCTTCGGCGATGTTGACGGGGGCATCAGTGAGGCTAACGATGAATTTTTGCGCCTGGTTGGCTACACGCGGGAACAGTTGCAGCGCGGGGAACTCCGCTGGATTGACATGACACCGCCCGAGTACCTACCACTGGACGAAATCGGCATCGCAGAGGCAAAGGCCGAGGGCGTTTGCAGTCCCTACGAAAAGGAATACATTCGGTCTGATGGCAGCCGGATTCCGGTGTTGGTGGGGTATATTTTGTTGGGGGAAAAGAGACAAGAATCAGTTGCTTTTATTCTCGATTTGACGGTTCGCAAGGAGTTGGAAAAAGAACTGCACGATCGAGCCGAGGAATTGGCACGGGCGAACCGGATTAAAGACGAGTTTCTGGGAACTTTGTCCCACGAATTGCGGACGCCGTTGAATGCGATGCTGGGATGGGCGCAACTGCTGCGCCACCGCAAGTTTGATGAAAAAACGACTGTTAAGGCTCTGGAAACGATCGACCGCAATACGCGATCGCTGGGGACGCTAATTGAGGATTTGTTAGACGTGTCGCAGATTATGACCGGCCAACTGTCGCTGAATTTGCGGTGGGTAGATTTGATTTCGACTGTTGAAGGTGCTATCGATACTCTCGCCCCGGCGATTGGGGCAAAAAATATTGAAATTGTGACGGATTTCGACCAAACTGCGGGGCGGATGTTTGGCGATTCCGGCCGCTTGCAGCAGGTGGCGTGGAATTTGCTGTCGAATGCAATTAAGTTTACTCCTGACGGAGGACAGGTGAGGGTGGCGCTGCGTAAAATGGAGAAAACGAGTATCCCCGGACAATCCGCCTGTTGTGAAAATTTGTCACCGCCTAGTGTGGAAATTGAAGTCAGCGACACGGGACAAGGGATTCGGGGAGAGTTTTTGCCGCACGTTTTTGAGCGCTTCAGCCAAGCTGACAGCTCTACAACGCGATCGTACAACGGATTGGGTCTAGGTTTGGCTCTCGTGCGCCATTTTGTGGAAATGCACGGGGGAACAGTGCAAGTAGAATCGGCTGGCCAAGGACAAGGAGCGAGCTTTTTCGTTAGATTGCCAATTAAACAGCCAGAGGGCGACAGCGGATTTTCTGTTACCGGGGCTGGGGAGTTTTTGGTTCGAGAAACCCCGGCCAGATCCCCTATAGATCCGTCTTTTGTTAGCAGCAACCTTTTGGGAGTGCGGGTGTTGGTGGTTGATGGCGACGGGGATTCCTTGGATTTTGCGCGTACAGTGCTCGAAGATTGCGGAGCCGAGGTGGAGACGGCTGTCTCGGGAATGGAAGCCTTGGAAGCGATTTCTAGGCTGAATCCGGATGTGTTGGCGATCGATCTTGGGATACAAACCGCTGAAGGAGAGGCTCTGCTGCCGCAAGTGCGAGAGCAAATGGGGGACAGGGAAATTCCGGCGGTGGCTTTCACAGCTTACGGTAGGCTGGAGGAACGGGTGCGGGCGCTGCGACAGGGTTTTCAAATTCACCTACCCAAGCCTCTCGATCCTGCTGAGTTGGTGGCGGTGGTGGCAAGTTTGGTGTCGCGGGCGATCGATTTTTGATTGACTTGGCAAGGATGGAAATCCCCACTAAAAATTAGTTTTCTTCCATTCGGGCGATCGTATCATATTAACGATCGATGGCCAATGACCAATTAGATTAACCCAACCGTTAATGGCTCAATCCCCTTCGGCAATTTGGTTTGACACCCACTCGTTTATGCCTTCAGGGCCAATAACATAACGATAATGAGTAGAGCCTCTAATAATTACTTTGATTTTTTTGGGACTGATTTTTTCGCTTTCAATAGTTAGGGAGCCGTGACCTGTTTCTTGCCAAGCCTGTATCAGCAAGTTCTCGATTTTGGCAAATAGACTGCTGACTGAAGTTTCCCTGCTATCTGGTTTTCTTGACATATTAGATTGGTTGAGATACAAGTTGACAGACTCTCTCGCCACTAAGACGCGAGCTTCTCTATTTGAGCTATCGGCGCCACTTGTTCTTTTTTATGCAAATTCCCTATACTTTTTACAATACTTTACACAACTGGCGAACTGACGTAATTTATATGGTATCCGATCGATTAACCCCAATAAGTAAGGTTCGTAGTGCGGACTTCAGTCCGCGGCTTTTTGCGGACTGAAGTCCGCACTACAAACCATTTTTTTAGGGTAATGCACCGCAGATGATATGAGTAGTCTCTCGCTGGAGGAGGAGTGAAGTCCGAACGATCGAAGCAATTTAATGATAGTCGTGCCAAACCAGATTTCTGTCTCCGCCCAGGTAACAGCAATCAATCATAAATTACTATTACAGCTCATTTGTCAAGCCCCAAAAGTTAGATATTTAATTTAAGTCAAAGTATTTTTTTGATAGTGAGGTTAACAAACCATCGCCTCAAATGTCAAGCTCATCAACTGGGTGCGAGCTTTTAAAAGTACCGTGCCGGGGTAAATGCTTCTGAGACTCCCGTCTTTCCCACCGTGCAAGGATTTTTTTTCAATCTGTGATTTTTCCGCGCTCTCCGGTTCCAACTATCTACTAGATACCAATTGCACCCGGCCAGCATCCATTTCATCCATTAATAACTCTAAAGCCTCATAATCAATATCCGAGATGTAGCCCAAACGGGTCAGCTCGTTGTTGATTTCGTTTTCAATGTCAGGCGTCAACTGCTTAATGTAGAGGGCTTTTTCTACAAGTTGACGAATAGCATGAGTTGCTTGCATAGTATATCGGAGAACTCCGTACAGTATTATTGTCATCTTAACAGTCGATGGAGTGAGTGATCCAAATCAGAACTAACCAGTGATTTCAATTACATTGCTCGGTTTAACCTAACAGCTAGGGTAAGGTCGATCGCAATCTTTACGATTGCCAACACTAAACCTCGTCGCACAAATAAAAAATAGTATAGTAGCTTACCTTTACTCCGTAAATCTTGCATAAACTTTTATAAAAAAGACTAAATAAATAAAGATTCAGTAAACCACTCAAAACTACCGGTCGGTTTTCCTCAGGTAGGGTTACGCTCGTAGGTGTCAAGTAGGTTTAGGCTTACCTCCGTCCAGTACGGTAGTTGAAAATACGTAGCAACCATAGGTTTGATATATGCAGACACTTCTTGTCCATAAACCAATTACGGTGATTCGACCCCTAGACCACCTAAATGCAGCCACAGCCGGAGAATTCACAGAGCAACTAACCACAACAATTTCAGCCCCTGGAGTAGTAGCGGTACTCGTAGATGTTGGCGCAGTAACATTTATTGACAGCGCGGGTTTGATGGCATTGATTTCCGGCCTCAAGCAGGCGAAAAAAATGGGACGCAGGTTTAGTCTGTGTTCAGTTACCGCCGGAATTAGAATGATTCTGGAACTCAGCCAACTCGATCGAGTTTTTGAGATATTTGAAAATGTCGAAAGCTTTGAAGCAGCAAACTCTTGTCTTGTGTAAACAAGCACTTCTAGAATCTACTCACCGGTGAAAACAAGTAAGCAAACACAGCAACTTCAGTTAAAGGCCTCCAAAGAGATAGGACTGCCGTTGGCGTATTGGCAGATTTTAAGGTAGGCTGCTTAAGAGTCGCAAGTATTTAGCGAGTCGAGCCGTGGCAGTAAAAGTCGAAGAATTACTTACAGCAGAAATCAATCAGCCTGCTCGTTATCTAGGAAACGAGTTGGGGGCTGTCCGCAAGCCTTGGGATGGGGCGTCTGTACGCTGGGTGCTCACATATCCAGAAGTGTATGAAGTTGGTGCTTCCAATCTGGGACACATCATCCTTTACAATATTTTGAATGCTGGGCCGAGACAGTTGTGCGATCGAGCTTATTTGCCGGCACCAGACTTAGCAGCAAAACTGCGATCGACCAAAACTCCCCTGTTTGCTGTAGAATCCAGGCGATCGCTCACAGAATTTGATATTCTCGGCTTCAGCCTCAGCTACGAACTCGGAGCAACAAACATTCTGGAAATGCTGGATTTAGCCGGCATTCCCCTAACTTGGAAAGAAAGAGCGACAAATGCCCAAAATGGTGGCGATTTGCCGCTAATTTTTGCTGGCGGACAAACCGCAACCTCCAATCCCGAACCCTACGCTGACTTTTTTGACTTCATCGCTTTGGGAGATGGAGAAGAATTGCTGCCAGAAATTGGCTTGATTTTGGCCGATGGCAAAACTAATAATTTGAGCCGAGAAGCTTTGTTGTTGGATTTAGCGCAAATTCCCGGCGTTTATGTGCCCCAATTCTACGATATGGCGGCAGACGGTTCTGTTCATCCCAACCGCCCGCAAGTCCCAGAAAAAATTCTGCGCCGCGTAGCAACTCCCATACCAGCTTATTCGATCGGGCTAGTACCCTACGTTGAAACAGTACACGACAGACTGACAGTCGAAATTCGCCGGGGATGCACCCGCGGCTGTCGCTTCTGTCAGCCGGGAATGCTGACTCGCCCCGCCCGCGATGTGGAACCGCAGCAAGTCGTAGAGGCGATAGAAGAAGGAATGAAAGCCACCGGGCACAGTGAGTTTTCCCTGCTTTCCCTGAGTTGTTCCGACTATCTGGCACTCCCGGCTGTCGGGATGGAAATCAAAAACCGCCTCAAAGACAAAAATATCTCTCTGTCTTTACCCAGTCAGCGGGTTGACAGATTTGACGATAATATTGCCGACATTCTCGGCGGTACGCGGCAAAGCGGTTTGACTTTTGCCCCGGAAGCCGGCACGCAGCGGATGCGCGACATCGTTAACAAAGGTTTGACGAATGAAGAATTGTTGCGGGGTGTCAAAACTGCGGTCGATCGCGGTTGGGATAAAATCAAGCTGTATTTTATGATCGGTTTGCCGGGAGAAACCGATTTTGATGTTCTGGGAATCGCCGAAACAGTCCGCTGGCTGCAAAGGGAATGCAGGCTTAATGGTCGGCGGTCACTGAATTTTAACTTGACAATTTCTAATTTTACCCCCAAACCTCACACTCCTTTTCAGTGGCATTCGGTTTCTACTGCCGAGTTTTCACGGAAGCAAAAATTGCTGAAGGGTGAATTCAAAGCGATGAGAAATATCAAGGTGAATTATACCGATGTGCGGATTTCGGCAATGGAGGATTTTGTCGGTAGGGGCGATAGGCGTTTGGGCGCTGTAGTCCGCCGTGCTTGGGAACTTGGCGCTGGTATGGATGCTTGGTGGGAAAGCTTAGATCAAGCATACAAGGCTTGGACAAGGGCGATCGATGAATCGGGACTTACCTGGAAATACCGCCAAGTCGAAAGCGGCGAATGGAATCTGTTTGAGAAGGAAGAAGGAAGTTCGGCAACGAGCACTGTACAAGATGTAACGGATAGAATGAAGAATGAAGAAGGAAGTTCGGCAACGAATTCTGTAACGGATGTAACGGATGTCAGTCCGATGGAAGTCGGAAGAAGGAAGAAGGAAGAAGGAAGAAGTACAAACTCCGCCAATCTCCCAATCTCCCAATCTCCCAATCCCCCAATCTCCCAATCCCCCAATCCCCCACTCTCCCCCTCCCACACTCTCCCCGTGTTTCTCGATCGACCTTTACCTTGGGATCACCTAGACACGGGGATCGACAAAAACTGGCTGAAAATTGACTTGCAAAAGGCTTTAGAAGCAGCGACGGTTCCTGACTGTTCCTTTGAAGGGTGTTCGCGGTGCGGGGTTTGCGGCACAGATTTCGGACACAATGTGGTTGTGGATGCCCTGCCAATTCCGGAGTTTGCTGGGGAATTCGTGCCGAATACAGAACGGAAACAGCGTTTTCGGGTTTGGTTTGGGAAGGTGGGCGATATGGCTTTGGTTGGTCATTTGGATTTGCTGCGATTGTTCGATCGAGTTGTCCGTAGGGCTGATTTACCGATTTCGTTTACTGGCGGCTTCCACCCAAATCCTCGGATTTCTGTGGCAAATGCTCTGCCTCTGGGCGTTACCAGCACTGGGGAAATTGCTGATTTTGAACTCACTGAGGCGATCGATCTTGAGATTTTTCGGGAAAAATTGGTGGCAACTCTGCCGGAAAATATTCCGATTTACAAAGTTGAGTCGATCGACCTCAAAGCTCCTTCTGCCAGTCAGTTGTTAGAAGCTGCGGAGTACGTCATTACTGTGGCTGCAACAGGCCTGTTGACCGAAAATGGCGAATCTGACCGGGATGATTCTACTGCTGTCTCCGTCGCAGATACTGCCAATTGGGAAGCTTGGGTGCAGGCGATCGCCGAAACAGAGGCTTTTTGGCGGGTGCACACTACTAAGTCGGGAAAGACGCGGGATGTCAATTTGCGCGATCGGCTGCACAAACTCGAACTTGTTGAGCAGAAACCAGAAAACAGCACCTCCGGTAAATCCGAAGGTACAGCCGTCTTGCGCTATACCGGCAGTTGTCGCAGCGACGGCAACTTGCTCAAGCCAGAACATCTGGTTTTTATGCTCGAACAAGTAAGCGAGCAACAAATTCAGCTTGTGCAGGTTCAACGCAGTCAGCTAATCCTGAGTTATTGTTAAGATAGGGAAGCTAAGAGTGGAATATTTCACCCGGGGTTCCCTATCGGGATGTATCGTTTTACGCTATAATTGCTTGTTATGGAAGCCGCAGCGGCTTGAGCGCTTTTGTCGCTCGTCGCTAAAAGTCAACCAGCAACGCGGGCTGGGTGCAAATTGCTTCTGTTCAAGACTTCAAGCCTTTTTGTAGATTCACGGGCTAAATCTAGCGCTAAACCCGCAGGAGCAGGGCCTGAACCAAATTGATGGATTAATTTCGATCGATCGAGTGGTTGTCGATCGTCGGCTTACTCAAAAATCTCATGGTTCAAGCCGCAGAGCGGGTATTCAACAATAGATGTTTTTGACCTCGATCGAAAACGGATACAAGCCCGGACTTAATTCGTGGAGAACCCCAAATTTTAGACCAAGGTTCAAGCTCCCAGATTCATCTGCGCTTGTAAATCTCAAATCTAAAATCTCAAATCTAAAATCGACTGACCAGGTTTTAGGGTTGGCAGGGGCGGAAGTTCCAGTCGAATGCCAAGAGTAGAATCTGTTGAGTGCGATCGCGCAAGAATTCAACAAAAGTCCTTACGCTTTCACTCCTACTTACTTTCGCTCAAAACCAGCCCTCAACCACGCAAGCAGAGTTATCAGTTCGTAGTGTTAAGTTGTGTGTTCAGTTGTGTGTTAAGAAATTGGTGAGAGTGTCGCTGAATTTATTCCCTGAGTTCAAAGGAAGAGTTGCAAATGTTGAATTTTGAAGTATTGAGGAAAGCAATTCTCAACTTAAAACTCAATATTGCTAACTCGATAAAAACCTCCTTATTTCTATCTCTCAGATTTATCTGTCGAGCATAACTCATAACTCTCGATCGGGCGGGTTTAACTACTTTTTTATCTGTAACAGTGAACAGTGAACAGTGAACAGTGAGCAGTTAAATTGCCTTCCACCCTCCACCAACTCACAGCTAATAACTCTTCAAGCTACTACTACTACTACTACTAATTACAGTTAAAGTCAGAGGCACTCAGAGGGCGTTAGTGTCTCTAACTTACTGACAGTTTTTTGAGGAAATTGAATGACAAAGCAGATAGTTATAGCAGAGCAGCATCGTATTGCTGCCGTTTTTTCAGAAGATCAAATCCAAGAACTCGTGGTAGCCACAGGCAGCCACCAAGTCAGTGACATTTACTTGGGAATTGTCGAAAATGTACTCCCTGGGATAGATGCGGCTTTCGTCAATATTGGCGATCCAGAACGCAACGGGTTCATGCACGTCACAGACCTCGGCCCGCTGCGGCTCAAAAGATCGGCAGGAGCAATTACAGAACTCTTGACCCCCCAGCAAAAAGTGCTGGTACAGGTGATGAAAGAACCGACGGGCAGCAAAGGCCCGCGGCTGACAGGCAACATTACCTTACCCGGGCGATATTTGGTACTGATGCCCTACGGCAGGGGAGTCAATCTTTCACGGCGCATCAAGTCGGAAGCCGAGCGCAACCGCCTCCGAGCCCTGGCTATTTTGGTGAAACCGGCCGGGATGGGGCTGCTGGTAAGAACCGAAGCCGAAGGCATGACTGAAGAAGCCATCATGGAAGATTTGGAAGTGCTGCAAAAGCAGTGGGAAGCTGTTCAACTTGAAGGTGGTTCCACGCGGGCGCCGGCACTGCTCAACCGCGATGACGATTTTATCCAGCGGGTGCTGCGGGATATGTTCAGCGGCGACGTGAACCGGATTGTGGTGGACTCGCAAAATGGGATTAAGCGGGTGAAGCAGCAGTTGATGAGCTGGAACGGCGGTAAACTTCCTGCGGGAGTTTTGATCGACCACCACCGAGAGCGCGCCTCGATTCTAGAATTTTTCCGCGTCAACGCTGCGATTCGAGAAGCTCTCAGACCGAGGGTAGATTTACCTTCTGGCGGTTATGTGATTATTGAGCCGACGGAAGCGCTGACGGTAATTGATGTTAACTCTGGCTCGTTTACTCGATCGGCAACAGCTCGCGAAACTGTACTCTGGACAAATTGCGAAGCAGCCACGGAAATTGCCAGACAGTTGCGACTGCGGAATATTGCCGGGGTGATTATTGTTGACTTTATTGACATGGAATCCCGCCGCGATCAGTTGCAGGTGCTGGAACATTTCAATAAAGCTCTCAAAGCTGACAAATCTCGACCCCAAATCGCTCAACTGTCGGAATTGGGACTGGTAGAACTCACCCGCAAACGCCAAGGTCAAAATATTTACGAGTTGTTCGGCCACAGTTGCCCTACTTGCAGCGGGTTGGGTCATCTGGTGCAACTCCCGGGCGAAGAGGACTTCGGCGCAGCGGTGCGGGAAGCAGCCGATCGCACTGTGACTTCCTCCAACCGACTGATGTTGAATTTGCCAGAAGGATTGGAACGCCGCAGCTTGGCGCCTGTAGCTGCTGCAACTGCTGCACCAGTCCGAGAAGAACGTTCCCCCGAACTCGCTCGGGCTGCTTGGGAACCTCAGAGCGAAAATTTGGATTTTGTTGAGACCGGCGGCAACGCCTCGGCTTTGGACTTGCTCAACCATCCCAGCTATCAGGATTTGGGCAACGGAACCAGACGGCGCCGCCGCCGCCGGATTGGTGAAGAGCCTTTTGCTGTCACACCAGAGGAGGAACCGGTGCGTAGCAAGTTGCGGCTGCCGAATACTTCGAGTGCGCCCGTCGCGGAGACACGCTCCGAGTATCTGGCACCCCCCGGCATCCGCGCAGCTTCCGAGGGCTTCGGGCTGGTGAATATGTCAACTGTTGGCAGGCGCGAGGAATTCGATCGCGTGCGGCCAACTAAGTCTGAGCTGCTGAAGCCGATGGTGGAGCCTCCGGAGGTGATTTCGGTGGAAATGACGCCAGAGGAGCAGGATGTTTATGCTCTGATGGGGGTTTCTCCTTTGGTGCTAACGGATCGCAGCGTCAAAAATCCTAAAAATGCGATCGTTTCGGTGACACTCCCCGGCGCTGGGCCGAATAAGCCACCTTTTGAGCAGCTCGAATTTGAATTTGAAGCGCCTGCCCCAGCACAGAATGTTGAGGAACAAAATTATTATTCAGAAATGTCGGTTGTTGAGCCGGTATTTGCTGAGGATGACGATGACGATGATGCTGATGATGAGGCTGAAATTTACGGCGCAAGTTCGATCGACGAAATCGATGATTTTGAGCCGATGGAGGAAGCCGACGATGTGATGGCTTTCTCGAATCAGCCGAATAAGCTATATGAGTCGATCGAATCCTATGAGCCGATCGAATCCTACGAGCCGATCGAATCCCACGAGCCGATCGAATCCCACGAGCCGATCGAATCCCACGAGCCGATCGAATCCCACGAGCCGATCGAATCGAGCGAACCCGAGGAGCCTGCGATCAACAGGCGCCGCCGCCGTCGCTCCTCTGCTGTTTTGGATGAGTGATTATGAAGGAAGAAGGAAGAGGGAAGAAGGAAGAAGGAACAAAGAAGAAGGAAGAGGGAGGAAGGAAGAAGGAACAAAGAAAAAGGAACAAAGAAGAAGTAGAAATTTTTACTCTCTTCCCCAAATGTATTTAAATAATCTTTGCCGATAACTTCTGCGGCAGTATAGCCCACAGCTTGCAGCATACAGTCATTCGCCCGCAGGATTTTACCCTGACGGTCGATCGCCACAAAAAATATCGGA
>NZ_JAHRFA010000098.1:0-23924 GCF_020883045.1 Microcoleus sp. CAWBG58
CTGACTCTCGCAGAATTTCCGACACATAAAAGCGCAAATCTGGATTGTCGTCAACCACCAAAACCGTGCCAGCTACTGTTTCAGAATTTATCGGTTCTAGAGCCTCAAAGTTATGATTTTCTGCTTCATCTTCCGACAAGTCAGCCTCCACATCTGCCAGTTCCACCGCAGCTTTGGATGCGTGAAACTCGGCGGGGATTTCCAGTACCCGTTCTGGGGGCAAATGAGTCGAACCGAAGTGCAGCCAAATACTAAAAGTAGTACCTTCGCCGTAAACAGAATCGACGGAAATTTGACCGCCGTGGAGTTCGACTAATTCTTTAACAAGTGCCAAACCTAAACCGCTGCCTTCGTAGGAACGGCTGGCCGAACCTTCGGCTTGGTGAAAGCGCTCGAACAAATAGGGAATTTGTTCGGTGCGAATGCCGATGCCGGTGTCTTTTACTTGCAACAAACAGTGAGCGCCCGCTGGTTCAACTGTGAGGGTGATTGTTCCCCCTTCTGGGGTGAATTTGACAGCATTTGATAGCAGGTTGTAAATAACTTTGTCAAATCTTTCAATATCTAAATAAAGTAAAGGACAGTCTTGCAGTTGGGTAATTAAGTGCAGTCCTTTTTTGTCGCAGTAGGCGCGGAAAGACTCTGCCGTAGAGTAACAGAAACCGACTAAATCGCAGGGGCGAAAACTCGGCTGCATCCGTCCCGCATCGAGGCGCTGCAAGTCCAGGAGTTGATTTACCAAGCGCAGGAGGCGGCGGGAATTCCGCAAGGCGATGACGGCTTGTTCGTAGGGTAAGTCTTCTTTGCGGCCGCAAGCTGATTCTAGAGGGCCGATAGTTAGGGTGAGAGGAGTGCGGAATTCGTGGGAGATATTTTGGAAAAATTCGGTTTTGAGCCGATCGGCTTCCAAGAGCCGTTCTGCCTGCTGTCTGGTAGTCTGGTAGAGGCGCGACTGCTGCACCGCCAAAGCAGCTTGAGTTGCAACTATTTGAGCCAAGTCAATGTCTGAGAGGTTCCAGCGGCGGGTGCTGCAATTTTGGCGCAGGGAAATGCTGCCGATGATTTTGCCTTCGGAGATTAAGGGAACGACTAACAGAGCCCTGGCTGGCGATCGCACTTGCAGTTCTGTAACATTTAAATCGGGGCGTTCGCTGAGGTCTTCAATCGCCACCGGCTCTTTTGATACCATGACTTGCAGCAACACCGGATTGCCGCGAATCGGTACCAAAGACTGCGGCAGGGAAGGATGGGCAAAAACCCAGCCCCGAGGGTTCAAAACACCACTCTCAGCATCAGTCTCAGGGCGTGGAGGGTTCGCAATTACCTCTGAATTGCTAAAACCCTGTTTGACAGCCACGGTATCCCTATTTGTGTCGTAGAGGCCAACGCACTGGACATACTCATCATCTTCTGTCCACAAAGATAGGGCGCAGCCGTCAACTTGCAAAGCTTGGCCGAGTTGTTGAGTAATGGCTGCAAAAATATTTTGGGGGTCAAGGCTCGATCGAATTGCCGTAGTAATAGTATTGACTAAGGTCTCGCGCTTTGCCAGCGCCCGCACCTGTTCGTAAGCCCTGGCCTGAGAAAGGGCCAAAGCCGCTTGATCTGCCACCGTAATTACTAACTGTACCTCGTGGTCTTCCCACTGGCGCGGTCGATCGAACTGGTGCAGCGCCAAGACTGCCATCAGTTCCATTTGGTAAAACAGCGGTACGATTAAGCTCGATCGAATATTCGCAGCTTGGTAAGCCTGCAATCGCTGCTCATTGTCCCAGCTTAAAACTCGATCGTCAGTTTGAGCATCTTGAATCACCTCCACATCCAGAGTTTCCCAAACCAAATCCGGCAGCAAATCCGGCGAAAGTCTGGCCGTCGAAGCATCTCGTCTAGCTTCAAAATCGCTCCGCAACCCTTTAGTTTCCGCCTTCTGGTAAACGAACCACTCATCAGCCACCCGGCCGTCTTGGAACGGCCGCAGCAAACAGCAACTCACCTCAAACATCTGCCCGACAGTTTCCACAATTCTTTGCAGCATTTGCTGGTAATTGGGAGCCGATCGAATAGTATTGGTAACGGCATAAAGCAGCGATTCTTGCGAGAGAGCCCTGCGGAGTTCATTAGTGCGGGCTTTCAGGACATTGTGAGTATCAACAGCTTGACTGACAAGAGCTCTGAGTTCTTCAGCATCCCAAGGCTTGGTAACGAATTTGAATACTTTGCCAGCATTAATAGCTTCAACTAAATCTTCAACATCCGTATAGCCAGTTAAAATAATTCGGATCACATCGGGGTATTGAGCCGCAGTCAGGCTGAGAAACTCTGTACCGCTCATTTTTGGCATTCGCTGATCGGAAATAATCACAGCAACCTCTCCCTCTTTTGCCAAAATTTCGAGGGCAGCGGGGCCAGATTCGGCTCTGAGCACTTTATAGTCTCGATGGAATGTGCGGTAAAGCAAGTCGAGGTTATCCGGTTCGTCATCGACGATTAGAAGTTTGAGCTTAGGATTTGATTGGGAATTCATGCACCGTTCTCCTGTGCCCCGGGGCAGTTCGATTTAATAAGTCTGTTGAAAAAAAGAATTCGCAGGTTTCAATTGCACGAGTCATACCATTTGCGATTTGTGATTTTCGATTGGGATGACTTATGGCATAAGAGTTTGGAGTTTGCCTGCAGTTGCATTATTTTTTGAAACTGGTGTCACACAAATTCGTGAATCTGAAGTTGTTGTGAGTGGGTCGAGGCAAGAATCAACCTTGATTTTTAATTTATGGGTTTTCAATTCCGAATTCTTCGATCGCCACAGTTGCCTGTAGTGCACCCCAATTTTATTATTTAATGATATTCACAAGAATCTCGTCTTGCGGGAAGTGTCCTTAACCCCTCACCTCTATGTTGAGCGTGAAAATAGGAATCCGCAACTTTTAACTGCCCTCTGGATATCTCATAATACATAGGAATAATCGTCCCGATCGTGAGTGGATTTGCCTTTCTTTATGTGCTATTATCGCTCATCTTCCTGTTTTATTTGGTGTGTAAAAACTGTCTGTAGCAGAATACAAGAGACAACCAACATCTTCCCCTGTGTTTTTGCTGCCTAGGTGACAGCAACTTTCACATTCTGCCAAGGATATGGCTTTCCTCTCCGGCCCCTGTGTCCCTGACTGATATTCGGGGGGGGGGACAGACAGACAACACAGGCGGGGAAGTGCGAGTGACGCAATTGCTGTACCATTTTAGTGAGACTGGCACTTTTTGGGCAGAGCGCGGCATTTTTTATGCCTCGTCCAGACCAACGCCCAAGGCAATTACTGCGGCGAAACACCGCTATCTCGAGCATCCATCTGTTAATCTTAGCTAGGGATGTACTCTGTGGAAACCGATCGAGCCGCTCGATCGAAGTTTTGAAGCTCTCGATCGCCCGCAGCACAGTATCGCAGCACAATATCGCTGGACAACATCTAGCCCTCCGGCGCAACAGGTAAGGCCTGTTCGCGAGGGGACGGGCTTGCTGATTGCCCAGCACTGCTGAAAGCTGGGTTGTCGGGTTCTGGGACAGGCAGCCAACATCCGACTTGCGATCGCGCCCGCTATTAGTCTAGTAGATAGTTGATATTGTCAATTACGGCTAAACGGATAAATTATATTCGATCGGGTATTTCCGCAAGCAGAGAGCGGTAGGCTTCCGGGAACCAGACGTTAAAACCTTTTTGATTGTTTTTAATAACTTTCCCGCTACCCACAAATCTAGTATAAGGGATGGGTTTTTATTGGAAATAAATCTAGTCTAAAATACTGAATACTTCCAATTTACATTCAAATAATATAGCGGTTATCAGAAAGATTCGCGGACGTTGTTGGGCTTGGGCCCTAAGAGTTTAAGGGTTATATAAGCTGTCAGTTATACCTCATCTTTTTGAGAAAGGCTATAGTTAGAGTAAATTACAAAAAGAATGTGATTGAATCGCATTCATAAATTCTGAGTATAAGTCATACAATTGAACGTCTTAAATTTAAGATTTTAAATTTAAGATTTTCAATTACGAATATCATGATTGGGAGTTAGTATAAAGTTACATTCTTTTTTTTAAAGTGATATTACATTATCACCAGAAGTAAAATTTCTCAGATGGGCAGAGCGGTAACCCGCGTAGAAAAATTAATATAGTGACCTCGAATTGTGAATCCTTCCTTTTTTTCCTCAGCTTCTCACCAACAACAAACTCCCGGACTTTGTGGCTTTTCGATCCGGGTGGCTGCATCGAATGACTTGACGCAGCTAGCGGATATTTTGGCCATGAGCTTTCACTCCCGCGAGGGGTTTGTAGAATGGGTGTATCCAGTGTTGCGTTTAGGCATTTACGAAGATTTAAAAAATCGACTGCGTTTTAAGGCAGAGCACTACATTTGTCTCGTTGCTGAGCTAGTCTCGCGGGAGTCAGGAATGCAGAATTATCGATCGCACCAAACTCAGTCTATAGCAGGAACAATAGAAATGGCTCTGCGTTCTCGATTCCCTTGGCAAATACCCAATTCCGACTATCCTTACTTGTCAAATTTAGCAGTTCACCCGGAGTATCGGCGGCAGGGAGTTGCTCAACAACTGCTCGACAACTGCGAGAATACAGCCCGAGAATGGGGATTTTCGGAGATTTACCTCCACGTTTTGGAAAATAATCACGGGGCGCGACAATTGTACTATCAAGCAGGCTACCGCTTGCAACAGGTGGATTGGCATTGGACTTATTGGCTGTTGGGCCAACCGCGCCGGCTATTTTTACGCAAGCAGATTTCCGTTACATCAACTAAGTATGGGTAGTGTTGCATCAGCGCCTGCTTTTCGCACGCTCAATCGTTATGGAGAAAGAGTTGTATCAATTGCATCATTGAAGAAAGCAGCACTACCCAATTTCTACCTGCTGCTTCACTTCTAGTTGAACTTGAGCCTCAACAAATAGCGATTCCTTGGTAATGAATTTGTTGATCAGGCTTGAGATTGTTCGAGAAATTTTTGTCTCCGAGAGGCGTAAACTGCCAAATCTGTCTCGGTGAATCGGGTTTTTTGCCATGAGGAACGAGACATTAGTCGATCGCACCAAGCTTGAATTTTGGGATATCCGTCTATCGAGACATCAACCCAGGACAGCAAAGGCACGACCGTACCGGCAACGCACTCGGCATATGTTACAGTGTTGCTAGCGAAAAAAGGGCGATCGTCCAACAAACCTTCAAAGAATGTCAGTACAGAATCGACTTTTTCCTTAGCCTTTTCGATTACCTGCGCTTCAGGAATTCCCCAACCCATTCTTTCACTGCTGAGGGGATAAAGTGCCGGCCCAAGTTCGTTAACTGTGACCAATTCTACCATTTTCACAATTGCCAAATCTTTCGGATCTTTCGGCAGCATGGCCGGTTCGGGATACTTCGCTTCTAGATAGTCAAGAATTGCCAGAGATTCGACGACAGTGAAGTCACCATCGACCAAAACAGGGACGCGATGAAAAGGATTCATTGCCACAAATTCAGGTTCCAAGTGATCGCCGTCCAAGTGGATTTCCACCAATTCAAAATCGAGTTTTTTTTCTAAGAGGGCCACCCACACGCGGCTGGAGTTGGTGGAAATGGGAGTATGGTAAAGTTTCATGATGATTGTGGTTATTGAGAGAGTGATGTGTTAAGGATTGAGTTGTCGATCGCGCTGCTGAAAATATTTAGATTTTAGTCAATTTTACACGCACAGGGGGCGATCGTGCTTCTAGCGCGATCGGGCATCATTACCTGTAGTGCGATCGAGCCTGGATAGCATTTGATAACTTACGCTGCTAAACTGGTACAGCACACAGCAGTCGATCGCTTGTCGAGTTTTGAGGATGTATTATGACGGTTAACTACCGAGTTGCAGAGATTTCCGATCTGACGCTGCTTTTAGAACTCGTGCAAGAGTTTCATAAAACAGAAAAACTGGCATTCGATGAAAAAGTCGATCGAGATGTCCTAGCAAATTTTCTGGCAGATCCGTCTTTGGGACAATTGTGGCTGATTCAGCAAGAATATGAGGCGATCGGCTATATTATTTTGACCCTGGGTTACAGTTTAGAATACCGAGGACGGGATGCCTTTATAGACGAGTTTTATATCCGACCCAACTATCGCGGAAAAGGCATTGGAAGTCAGACTTTAGTATTCGTAGAGGATGCCTGCCGAGTTTTGGGAGTCCAAGCACTTCATCTGGAAGTAGATTTTGAAAATCCCGATGCACAGCGTCTTTATCACCGAGTCGGTTATCAACCTCATAACCGTTTTCTGATGACTAAAAATTTTGCAGTCTCTGAAGACAAGGATTTGGGCAATTAAGAATATTCTATCAGTTTTTGCTGAATTCTCTCAAAGTTATTCGAGAGCTTGATTTGAAATTGCTCTGATCCGTTCACAGGCCTCCTCCGCCGTCATCGCCGAGCTAGTTTCCCACTCTGTAAAAGTCTCTTCCAGGGCTTCAGATAGTGCTTTTTCATAAGCCATATCTTCCCGTTCAATCCCACTTAAACTTGCATTAACAAGTCTGTCAAAGGCATTCTTATAAGCTACATAACTCTCGAATTCACCTTTAAGCAGAATCCAAGGTAAAGCGATAGCAAAATAAAAAATCCCCACAAATTTAAGCAACCTCTCTTTAATTCCTTGAGGCGGTTCAATAAAAGCATAGGCAAAAGTTTTGAGTAATTCTTGCGTTTTACCAGGAATTTTTTCCCAACGCTCTTCAATTATTACAGCTAAATTGTTTGCTTTTTGAGCCAGTTCCCAAAACATAGCTTACTATCCTATAAATCACCTCTACAGGTAGTATGAGGGATCGATTTCAGAGTCATCGTCAGAGGTACGTTCGGCACGAATCTCGTCCATAATTTCCTGAAAATCTGGATCGTCTTTAAACACACCCGCAAATTTCATCCAGGTGGGTTCTGAAGCCTGAATCGGTACTTCCCAGGAAATAGCTTCAATATGCTTAAGTCTTTCTAACAATGTGGTTTGAAGTTGGGTAATGGCTTCTTCCCGAGTTGCTGCTTCAACTCGACAGTGCGGAAACTCGAAAACAGAAGCAGAAACCTGTCCTGATGAGAGAGTTTCTAACAGGAGTGTCACTTTCCATTGGCTAGATGGTTGGGATTGCAATACATTTAAGCTTGTTACCATGTTTCAATCACGATTTTTAAGTGCTGTCTTGATTGTATCGCAGAAAAAAATCCCTCACCATTTCCGGCAAGGGGCGATCGCTTTTTTAGAGCTAATTCGTCTTCAGTTGCTCTAATTTTTGTCTAACAAAGAACCATCGCGATCGATTTCTATCTCTATAGTATCTCCTGCCAGTATAAATAGATTACCTGTTCGCTCGTCTAGGTAGATGAAAACAGGGATGGTGAATTTATTGGTTAAGGATTGACATAGTATGACACACTTGATGCTTTGTTCAGCAGTTGGCAGGTTCATTTTAACTCCTATTGTTTTTAACTGGTTAGGTTTTTGGGTATAATCTCGCGTCTGAGCTAGCTTGTAGGGTGCGTCAGACGAAGTGATGGATTAATAATCCAGGGTTTGAACATCTGACGCACCCTACTCTATCGATGGCAGTATTTTGAACATTATTTTCCCAACGGAAAAGGCAAGCCAAAAGTATCAGAAAAATATCGGCATAAATTTGTAAAGAACAAAAAAACCGGGGCGGTTATTCGCCCCGGCGTGGGTGTTTTATGCAATTTTTTCTTTTGTTCCATTATAAAAAGGGTGCTTGGAAATATCAAGATTTCCTGGGCGCTCAATATGTGGAATTATTGAGGAGCGGAATGATAGGAAAAGATTACGTTCCGTTCAACAATTATCAATATAACAGGGCAGGTCCAAAAGCCCGCCCCATCAAACGATCGACTTAATCGACTTAATAATCGAAGTCGCCGCCGCCCATGCCGCCGCCAGCGCCAGCAGGAGCGCCATCCTTCGGTTCAGGCTTGTCAACGACGATACACTCGGTTGTCAGCACCATGCCAGCAATAGATGCGGCATTTTGCAGAGCAGAACGAGTTACCTTCGCAGGGTCAACGATACCAGCTTCAAACATATCGACAAACTCATTTGTCGCTGCGTTGAAACCAACGTTGAACGGCTTTTCTTTGACGCGCTCAGCGATGACAGCGCCATTCAAACCAGCATTTTCAGCAATCCGCTTCAGAGGAGCAGCTAGAGCACGGGCAACAATCAATGCACCGGTCAATTCTTCGCCTTTGAGAGTGCTGTTAGCCCACTCTTCCAATTGAGGAGTTAGGTGAGCCAAAGTTGTACCGCCACCAGGAACGATGCCTTCTTCGACAGCAGCTTTGGTGGCGTTGATCGCATCTTCAAGACGCAGTTTGCGATCCTTCATTTCAGTTTCAGTCGCAGCGCCGACTTTGATCACTGCTACGCCACCAGCCAATTTGGCCAAGCGTTCTTGCAGCTTCTCTTTGTCGTAGGAAGATTCGGTTTCGTCCATTTGACGGCGAATTTGTTCGCAACGAGATTTGACTGCGACTTCATTACCTTCGGCAACAATTGTGGTGCTGTCTTTGGTGATGGTGATGCGGCGGGCTTTGCCGATCATGTCCAGTTTGGTGTTTTCCAGTTTCAAACCAGCGTCTTCGGTGATCAGTTGACCGCCGGTCAATACGGCGATATCTTCTAACATGGCTTTGCGTCGATCGCCAAAACCAGGTGCTTTAACAGCAGTTACATTCAACACACCGCGCAGCTTGTTGACAACGAGGGTAGCTAGTGCTTCTTTCTCAATGTCTTCTGCAATGATCAGCAGCGGGCGGCCGGAACGGGCTACTTGTTCGAGCACTGGTACTAAGTCTTGTACCAAGCCGATTTTCTTGTCTGTCAGCAAGATGAAGGGTTCTTCTAGAATCGCTTCCATCCGTTCGGTGTCGGTGACGAAGTACGGAGAAATGTAGCCTTTGTCGAAGCGCATCCCTTCGGTGATTTCGAGTTCGGTGGTCATAGATTTGCCTTCTTCAAGGGAAATCACGCCTTCCTTGCCCACTTTGTCCATGGCGTTGGCAATCATTTGGCCGACTTCATCGTCGTTACCAGCAGAGATCGATCCGACTTGAGCGATGGATTTGGAATCTTCTACTTGTTTGGCGTGTTCGGCAATCTTTTCTACCAAAAAGCCGGTTGCTTTGTCAACACCGCGCTTGAGGGCGATCGCATTTGCACCAGCAGCTACGTTCCGCAGGCCTTCTTTGACCATTGCGTGAGCCAAAACGGTAGCAGTTGTGGTGCCGTCGCCTGCTGCGTCGTTGGTTTTGGAGGCGGCTTGACGAATTAGAGCAACGCCTGTATTTTCGACGTGATCTTCTAGTTCGATTTCTTTGGCGATGGTTACGCCGTCATTGACGATTTGAGGAGCTCCGAATTTCTTTTCGAGAACGACGTTGCGTCCTTTGGGGCCGAGGGTAACGGCGACTGCTTCGGCGAGAATGTCCATACCGCGTTCGAGGGCGCGACGTGCATTTTCGTTATAGATGATGCGCTTAGCCATAGTTTTTGGGGATGAGAGGGTTTGAGATTTTAGATTGGGGATGGATGGCGAGTCATTTGTCTTGTGTCATTAGTTGTTTGGCGGCGTTCGCTTTAAACTAATGACTGATGACTGATGACTGATGACTAATGATTAATTAGTTGACGATCGCCAAAATATCTTTTTCGGCTAACAAGACGTATTCGTCAGTGCCGAGTTTGATGTCGGTACCGGCATACTTCGAGTAGAGAACTTTGTCGCCGACTTTGACTTCCATTTCAACGCGCTTGCCGTCGTCGTTGCGCTTGCCGGGGCCCACGGCCGCAACTTCGCCTACTTGGGGCTTTTCCTTAGCTGTGTCGGGTAGAAGGATGCCGCCGGCGGTTTTTTCTTCGCTAGCGCTTACTTTCACGAACACGCGCTCGCCTAGCGGTTTAACGGTAGAAACACTCAGTGATACTGCTGCCATAAATAAATCTCCAGATTACAGATCCTAGTCAGTTAGCCGTCAGTGGTCGCGATGAAAGCAACGGCTGACTGCTTACACTGACATATTAGCACTCTCGACTCCTGAGTGCTAATTTAGCTTTAGTAAGGGGCGATCGCAACTTATCTGTCTGTACGGGTTCCCGAACCGAGGATGAGGGTTCAACAGTTGACAGTTGACAGTTGACAGTTGACAGTTGGGAGATTGGAGGAGATTAGGGGAGATTGGGGGAGATTGGGGGAGATTGGGAGAGATTGGGAGAGGGGGAGAGGGGGAGAGGGGTGATGAGTTTCGATCGCTAATTAATTATTATTAACGAATGAATAAAATGTTTGAAAATAAATCTGAAAATAACAACGATGAATCTTGCAGCCAAGGCTTGAGCGCTTGCGTCCAAAGCCTGGGAATAGATCGAATAGAGCGACATATTTTTATCTGTGCCGACCAAACCGTGCCCAAGTGTTGCGATCGAGAAAGCAGTCTGGTGGCTTGGAATTACTTAAAAAAACGCTTGCAAGAATTGGGGTTGGACAAGCCAAAAGCCGATCGGCCAACTTGCATTTTTCGGACTAAAGCTAACTGCCTGCGAGTGTGCGCGTCGGGCCCTATTATGGTAGTCTACCCAGACGGAGTGTGGTACCGCGATGTTACGCCCCCCGTCATCGAGAGAATTATTCAAGAACATCTGATCGGCTCACAGGTGGTTGAAGAATACGCTTTTTTAACTCATCCTTTGCCGGAGCCTGCTGAGGCGAAAGCAGATATTTAACTATAGCGCGGTGAAAAAGCACAGCAGGATAAGTAAGGTGTTAGGTTTAAGACGGTAAAGTAGAGAGCGTGAGCGCGTTGGGCGATCGCACCTGTGGATCGATCGAACAACTGTACTCTCCTGCCTGTTTCTGGTAGTCTTGCTTGTCGCTGTGTGTTTTTTTTAGGAGGTGTATCGAAGCAGTTCGATCGCGTTCTGGCGAGAGTTTACCGAAAAGTTTCTCAGTAGCAGACATCCGGCAGTTTGCCAAACTACACTAGAAATAGTTAAATACGTAAGTAGGGAGCCTGCTTAAATTTCTCTATATCAGAAGTATCATTTAAAACCGGGGCATCAACTTGCAATTGAACCGATCGAGATTAAATATTTAACTTGGGCTCGGGAGCGTGAGTCTTCCATCAATCAAGGCCGATCGTGACAGGCGATCGTCCATTACAGGTTTTGGCTCCGTTCCAGGTCGCAAGACATTCACAAACGGGCATTGAACACTGGTTGGGAAGCGGTAACACCCGCCCCGCTTTCCCCTCACCGCCATCCCTTCACCCCACCGCCGTCCTCAACTCCCAACCAACCGGGCTGACACTGGACTGACGGAAAAAACAGGAGTGAAAAACAAGGAATTGTGCGGGATACTCTAGCGGGAAGAAACATGAAGGACAATAATTCAGGAGAGCAAAAACGGCTGATGCTGGTTGACGACGACCCGAACTTGATCTTGCTAGTCAAGGATTACTTAGAGTTTCGGGGCTACAACGTCATCACAGCAGAAAACGGCAGACACGCTCTAGAAAAACTCGAACAAGAAGTTCCGGATTTGATCATCTGTGATGTGATGATGCCGGAAATGGACGGCTACACTTTAGTCAAACACATCAGAGAAGACCCCCGCACGAACTGGATTCCGGTTCTTTTCTTGTCCGCCAAAGGTCAAAGTTCCGATCGAGTAAAAGGGTTGAGCACTGGAGCTGATGTTTATATAGTTAAGCCTTTTGAACCCGAAGAACTGGTAGCCCAAGTAGAATCTTCTCTAAAAGCAGCGTCCCGCTTGATTCGTCACTCAAATCCAGGTATTGAGAGCGGCCCGAAAATTAAGGCGCGCCGCAATGTCGAATTGACTCCCACTGAGTTAAAGGTGGTACAGTTGCTAGCGCAGGGTATGGCAAACCGCCAGATCGCAGACGTGATGAATGTCAGCCAGCGCACTATAGAGAGCCACGTTAGCAATATGCTGGGCAAAACAGGTCTGCACAACCGGACAGAGCTAGCTCGCTGGGCCCTGGAAAGCAAAAAGGCTTGAGTTTAGGCTCTAGCGCTGTGAAATTAGGGGAGAAAAAGATACTGCAATCCGATTCGGTATGCTTGCTGGGCGATAGGGTGGTTGGCGTGGTAGTTTCGATCCCCATTAAGCTTGACCGAAAAACGAGGCGCAAGCCCCGTCCTTTTAAGGCTGGAGTATAGCCGATTAGCGACTTCAGTCGCCTTGGAGCGAGTGCGCGGCGACCGCCACAGTGGTAAAATCCAGAGGTGAGTAAGAATAACCATCTACGTGTTGAATCAACCTAGTGCGGGGAAATCCCGGCAACCGAGATATCTGGCACGCTAACCCAGAATACTTAAAGGGCAAATAAAGGCAGGTTGAGGAGCGTACCTATCTGGCAAGAGTGATGGACTCGGAAAACAAACAAATAAAAAGTAAGCCCAATAGCCACAAGCTTGAGGGTCTAGAGGGATATTTGAATGTCCCACTGTCGCCCTTTTGGGTGGGCCCGAATCCCCGTCGCTTTAGCCCTGGGGAGGTTCAAACCACAGCCTCTACCGAGTTACTGAGAGTCGGGTTTTTGAAGGTTGGTCGATCGAATCCAAGCACCCCTAAAAGAGCCCTCTGGCGGTAGAGGCAAAAATATGAAATACTGGGGGGATGGAGTTTTCTGAAGTTTAATCTATTGCCTCAGTTAGCTCCATATTGCTAAAATGTGATATTTAGATTAACTTCTTTCTACAATTATTAGGTCTAAGTTCTATGACAAACTTAATGAACCGCCTTTCTATTTTTGTGGACGGGAACAATATGTTCTACGCTCAACAAAAGAACGGCTGGTTTTTTGATCCACGCAGGGTGCTCGAATATTTCAAAACTTCGCAGCCAAATGTCATCTTGATCAATGCTTTCTGGTATACGGGTTTGAAAGACCCGCAAGATCAAAGGGGATTTCGAGATGCTTTGATCAGTCTGGGTTACACGGTTCGCACTAAGATTCTTAAGGAATATTACGATGATGCTTCGGGCCGATATTCTCAAAAGGCTAATTTAGACATAGAAATTGTGGTTGATATGTTTAATACGGTGGATCAGTACGACCAAGTTGTGCTATTTAGCGGGGATGGGGATTTTGAGAGGGCGATCGAGCTACTGCGATCGAAAAATACTCACATTACTGTGGTATCTACCGAAGGAATGATTGCTAGAGAATTGCGAAATGCTACTGATAGGTATATAGACCTAAATGAAATTCGGGAACATATCGAGAAAATGGATTATTAGTCAGTTGACAGTTGACAGTTGACAGTTGACAGTTGACAGTAGTCAGTAGTTATTAGTTAGTAGTTATTAGTCAGCAGTCAGCAGTCAGCAGTTATGGGTTATGGGTTATGGGCGCGAAACACAAGACTGGTGCGATCGCCCAAAAAGGGATACAAGTTTTCGACTCCTGTCGCGAGCAGTCAAAAATTTTAGACCAAAGTTCAAACTCGTAGATGAATCTGAATCTGTGAACTAAATCTAAAATCTAAAATCTAAAATCTAAAATTGATCGACTCACTGGGAACTCGCGTACCCAGAAAAACGGACAAGTAAAAATCAGGACAACACTTTTTTAGAGCTATGAAAACTCAACCAAGTCAAGACCGGATTATTATTTTTGATACGACTTTGCGGGACGGAGAACAATCTCCGGGTGCATCTCTGAATGTGGATGAAAAGCTGACTATTGCCCGTCAGTTAGCGCGATTGGGCGTGGATGTGATTGAAGCGGGTTTCCCTTTCACCAGCACGGGAGATTTCGAGGCAGTCCAAAAAATAGCTCGGAGTGTTGGGACGGAAGATGGGCCGACAATTTGCGGTTTAGCCAGGGCGCGCAAGCCAGATATTAAAACAGCAGCCGAAGCTTTGAAACCAGCCGTAAATTCGCGAATTCATACGTTTCTGGCTACGTCTGATATCCACTTGGAATACAAGCTGAAAAAGACGCGGGCTGAGGTTCTGGAAATTGTGCCGGAAATGGTGGCTTATGCTAAGTCTTTTGTGGATGATGTGGAGTTTTCGCCGGAAGATGCTTGCCGTTCGGAACCGGAGTTTTTGTATCAGGTTCTCGAAAGGGCGATCGCCGCTGGTGCAACTACTGTTAATATTCCCGATACTGTTGGCTACACGACTCCCAGCGAGTTTGGGGCTTTGATTCGGGGAATTAAGGAAAATGTGCCGAATATCGATCGCGCAATCATTTCGGTTCACGGGCACAATGACTTAGGATTGGCGGTTGCTAACTTTTTGGAAGCTGTGAAAAATGGCGCCAGACAGTTGGAATGCACGATTAACGGGATTGGGGAAAGGGCGGGAAATGCGGCTCTGGAAGAGTTGGTAATGGCGCTTTACGTGCGGCGCCAATATTATAATCCGTTCTTGGGGCGGCCTGCGGATTCTGAGGAACCGCTGACGAATATTGACTCGCGCCAAATCTACAAAACTTCGCGCTTGGTTTCCAATTTGACTGGGATGTTGGTGCAGCCAAATAAGGCGATTGTCGGTGCCAATGCTTTCGCCCACGAGTCGGGAATTCACCAAGATGGGGTGCTGAAAAATAAGCTGACATACGAGATTATGGACGCTGAGTCGATCGGCTTAACCGAAAATCAAATTATCTTGGGCAAATTATCCGGGCGCCACGCATTTCAAACTCGCTTGAAAGAGTTGGGTTTTGAAATGGCAGATGATGAGCTAAATAAGGCTTTTGTCAAGTTTAAGGATTTAGCGGACAAGAAAAAAGAGATTACTGATTGGGATTTGGAGGCGATCGCCAACAACGAAGTCCACCAAGCTCCCGAACTGTTCCGGTTAGAATTGGTACAGGTTTCTTGTGGCGACAAATCGCGCCCGACAGCAACCGTCACGGTGCGGAATCCGGCGGGAGAAGAATTGACGGATGCTGCGATCGGCACTGGCCCTGTAGATGCCATTTACAGGGCAATTAACCGCGTGGTAAACGTACCCAACGAGTTGATCGAGTTTTCTGTACAATCGGTAACAGCGGGCATAGATGCGATCGGCGAAGTAACAATCCGCTTGCGACACGAAGGCAAAGTATTTTCCGGCCACTCAGCCAATACTGACATCATCGTCGCCTCCGCAGAAGCATATATCAGCGCCTTAAATCGGTTGTATCAGGCATTGCAGGCTAATCCTGAAAAATCCTCCGAACAGCCAACTGCGATCGCAAATCAAGTTGTCGCAGAAGCACAGCGCTGATAAATTGATTCTCAGCCATCTTCCTTAAAGCAAACCGCAGGCGAACGTCGCTGGAAGCAGATAAATCTCAACTAATCTGCGTTAATCCGCGTTCATCTGCGGTTTCCAATTTTTTTTACCAACAACAAACATTAAAAAAATGCAAGACGAAACTTTAAAAAAAGAGCGGCAATTTCACGATGCTTGGGCATCAACAATCGACGTTGACGGCATTCGAGTCAATGATTACTTTGAAGCTTGCACCGCCCCAGAAAATAGATTTATCCTCAAGCAAATAGGCGATATCACAGGAAAACGCCTGTTAGATTTAGGCTGTGGCGCCGGAGAAAATAGCGTTTATTTTGCGAAGAAAGGTGCTAATTGCGTGGCGGCAGACTATTCTCAGGGCATGGTAGATGTGGCGCTGAAATTGGCAGAAATAAATGGCGTAACAATCGAAGGTTGCACTGTCAATGCAATGGCACTAGATTTCCCTGACAACAGTTTTGATATTGTTTACGCTTCCAATTTGCTGCACCATTTGCCGGAACCAGAAAAGGCGATTCACGAAATGCAGCGCGTGCTGAAACCCGGTGGTAAAGCTTGTTTTTGGGATCCGATGAAGCACAATCCGGTGATTAATGTTTACCGTCGGATGGCGACTGAGGTGCGGACTGAGGATGAAACTCCTTTGGATATTAATATTGTGAAACTTGTCAAGTCTCTGTTTTCCCAGACGGCTTACGATACGTTTTGGCTGACATCGCTGTGGATTTTTTTGCGCTTTTATTTAATCGAAAAAGTGCATCCGAATGAGGAGCGTTATTGGAAGAAGATTATTATTGAACAAGAGAGATTGAAGCCGGAATATTCTCGTTTGGAAGGGTTGGATGGGTGGTTGAAGAAGTTGCCTTTGATGAAGCGGTTGGCTTGGAATTTGGCTGTGGTGGCAACTAAGTAATTAAAAGAAGTAGAATAAGTCAAAGCGTTTAACTCAGAGGCTAATTATGCCAGAAACTATTACTGCTGTCTACGAAAATGGGGTTTTTCGCCCCCTGAGTTCCGTGTCTTTCCAAGATGGGGAAACTGTACAGATTCAACTCTGGCCAGACGATCCAAAAAAGCAGGCAGAATTGGCCATCCAGTTTTTAGTCGATCGAGGATTGGTGATTCCACTACCGAATGCTCCCGATAAAGTCGAGGCTGTCACTGATGAAGATGTGTATGAATTGGCTAAAAGGTTAGGGGCAAAACCGGGCAAGCCTTTATCAGAAATTATTATCGAGGATCGCGGCCCGTGGTAAACATTTATTTTTTGGATAGCAGCGCCCTCATCAAAAGATATATGGTTGAAATTGGCAGCCCTTGGATCAAGACGCTCACGGATTCCGAGACTGGTAACTCGCTGCTGATGGTGCGGATAACGTGGGTGGAAGTTCTTAGTGCTTTTGCGCGCAGACAGCGTGAAGGTAGTATAAATGCTGCGGAAGTTGCTGCACTTATTCAAAATTTTCGTTCTGAATTCAATAGTCGGTATAGAGTTATCGAAGTTGATGAGCGACTGGTTGAAATGGCTGGTGAATTGATTGTTCAATATCCGCTGCGCGCTTACGATGCTGTGCAATTGGCGTCTGCTTTGCGCGTTAAATCTCTTTTAACATCAATGCCAGATACTCAATTAGTTTTTGTTTCGGCGGATAACAGGCTGCTGGATATTGCTCAGTCTGCGGGATTGGCGATCGACAATCCTAATAATTATCCGCAATCAAATGGTTTGTAGTGGGGAATGCGAGTCCTCCGATAGATGCGGAGTGAATCCTCACTACGAGCCTGATGCGGACTGAAGTCCTCACTACGAGCCTTGGAAAGGACTGAAGTCCTCACTAAGAGCCTTGGAAAGGACAAGTCCTCACTACGAACCTTGGAAAGGACTGAAGTCCTCACTACGAACCTTGGAAAGGACTGAAGTCCTCACTACGAACCTTGGAAAGGACTGAAGTCCTCACTACGAACCTATATTGCTGGGTGGTTATCTAGAGGATTTCTTTCAATGTTTTAAGTAATATTTGATTCTGTTCTTCCGTACCTATACTAATTCGCAATTTATCGTCCAATCGCGGCTGATTGAAGTATCGAATCAATATTCCCTGCTGTTTCAGTGTTTGATAAATCCTTTCTGCATCGCCGTTTGGCGGCCTGATTAACAAAAAGTTGGTTTGCGAGGGCCAAACTTCAAAGCCTAATTCCTGGAAACTAACAGCTAGTTGCGCTCTGGAAGCCTTGATTTTTTCAGCGTTGGCTGTTTTGTAGTCTGAATCTGCGATCGCCCCGGCCGCCACCGCATAGGCTATAGCATCCACGTTGTAGCTGTCTTTTATTTTATTTAATTCAGCCAACAGCGCCGGATTTGCGATCGCAAAACCCAATCTCAATCCTGCTAGGGAATAACCTTTGGAAAGCGTTCTCAAAATTATAACATTACTGTACTTTTTTGTCAATTCCAAAGCATTATTTTCGGCAAAATCTACATAGGCTTCATCAATTACCAGAATGCCCGATAACTCTTGAGCCAGTTTCTCCAAATCTGTCACAGATATTGCTGTTCCAGACGGACTGTTCGGCGAAGCTATAAATGTCACAGCACCTTTAGCTGCTATTAGCAAATCTACGGGTAACTTGTAGTCATCGGGATAGGGAACTTGGACAAATTCTGCATCCTGAATTTCTGCCAGCGTGCGGTACAATACATAGGTAGGTGAGGGACAAACAATCTGTTTACCCGATTCGCCCGCCGCGCGAACGATCAAATTTAATAAATCGTCGCTGCCGTTACCTACCGCAATCCAATCGTCAGGAACACCCAAAGCTTTACTAGCGGCGATGCGGAAAGTTTTACCCGTTGGATCTGGATAGCGCCGCAGCATTTCTGGGTCTATTTCCTGAAGCACTTTTAAAGCTTTGGGAGAAGGTGGATAGGGATTTTCATTAGAATTGAGTTTAATAATTTTTGTGCCTAGCGGTGGCTGTTCTCCCGGCACGTAACCAGACATTTCGTGGATACTTTTGCGAAAATAATTCATAATTTATCTGCGTTCACCTGCTTTTATCTGCCTGTCTGCGGTTGCACAAATTATATCAAACTATTAGTGACAATCCGAGTTACACCCAAATCAATTAACTTTTGCATATCTGCGCGATCGTCCACCGTCCACGCTACAATGTCAACTCCTTGATTGCGGGTTTCTGGAATTAGTGCGGGGTTTTCTAGCAAAACACGATACAGGCTGGTAATCAAGTTATCCCGATGGGCGACAGCCTGAGACAATTGAGTTTTATATGCTTCTAAATTAGCAACAATATGTCCGATCGCCAAATCGCCATTCAGCCGCCGCACTTGTCCGAGAAATTTGTCGCTAAACGAGGTAATAACGCATTTTTCTTGAATTCCTGCACGGTGCAAAGTATTGACAAACTCCGCAACTTCTGTATCCGACCATTCGCAGTGCGGCTTGACATCAAAGTAGAGAAATTTGTCAACATTCTTGAGGATAGCTAAGGCTTCTTTGAAGGTAGGAATTTTTTCCCGTGAAAATTCATCGCTAAACCATTTACCAGCATTAAGTTTCTGCAAGTCTGACAGGTTTGTTTCCCTGACTTTACCGGAAACTCCGGTGATTCTATCCAGCGTGGCGTCGTGGAAAACCACGGGCACGCCGTCAGCCGATAGCTGGATGTCAAACTCGATCGAATCGGCTCCACGGGCGATCGCCAGTTCAAAAGCTGCTAAAGTGTTCTCAGGGGCGATCGACGAAAATCCCCGATGTGCAATAATTTCTAAATTCATGCTTGGTAGTAAGGACTTTAGTCCTAGTTTGTAGTAAGGACTTTAGTCCTAGTTTGTAGTAAGGACTTTAGTCCTTTGTGCAAGTCTTAAGAAGGACTAAAGTCCAGTTTGTAGTAAGGACTTCAGTCCTTTTTATTTTGTCTGAAGAAGGACTAAAGTCCTCACTACGAACCTGAAGGACTAAAGTCCTCACTACGAACAGCTATCTAAAAATTTTGCCACAGTTTGATTAAAAGTTTCCGGTTGAGTCAAAAAACACCAATGATTCCCCGGTACTTTGGCAATTGTTAGATTTTGCAAGTATGTTTTGTAGGGCTGCATTTGCCAATCCATGCGATTTACGCCTGTTTCCGGCTGTACGAACAAAGTAGGAATATCTATATTTTCCGTTAAACCGGCAACTTCCATTACTTCTGCAAAAATCTGATTTCTGGCGGAAATCACAAATTTACTTCCCCAACTTCCGTCAGATTTTTGTTCGATTTGGTTTTGGAAGATCATTTGTTGCACTTCACTCCAGCCTGCGTATTCTCCCGATTGTTTGGCGGCTGCTTCGGCTTGGGCTAAAGTTGCAAACGGGCCCATACATTTGAGACAGTCTAATTTGCGGTAAACTATTGGTAGACTGAGTTTCATCACAGCGGGCAGCTTGGTGATGAAGATTGGGTCTACTAAAATCATACTCGAAATGCGATCGCCATTCTGCCGCGCCCAAATTAATGCTAGTTTTCCAGTCCAAGAATGTCCGAGAATGTGGGCATTTTGCCAGTTGAGGTGTGCCATCAAAGCTTCCAAATCTGCGATCGCCCTTGAAAAAGTATAACCCGTTTCCGGTTTGCTACTCTCTCCGTGGCCGCGCATATCCGGCGCTACAACATGATAGCGGTTGGACAAGTAATTACCCAAACCAGTCCAAACCACTGCACTATCTGCTAAACCGTGCAATAACAGCAAACGCGGAACTTTTTCTGTCCCTGTTTGTGAGTTCCATTCTAGATAAGAAAGTTCGATATCTGGTAATTTTAAACTGTGGCGTGCAGGCATATAGAAAAAGTTTGACTAATTTCAGGAATACGCAAAAGGTTTGTAGTGAGGACTTTAGTCCGCATCCAAAGGTTTGTAGTGAGGACTTTAGTCCGCATCCAAAAGTTTGTAGTGAGGACTTTAGTCCGCATCCATTAACTAGGACTTGCATTCGTCACCAAAAAACTTGTTAGCAAACCAATGACTCGGAGGAATCTTGTTTCTGATATATAGCCTTTAGAGCGAAAGATGAGGTATGACTGTAAATAGATTTTTTGAGGCGACCTTGCTTACTATATAATAAATATAACAGAGCTAAAGCATAAGAGGGCTAAAGCCCAACAACGTACCTCACATTTCTAGGTAGAGGTCGCTCTAAAATTCTTAACTGTCAACTTTTGAAGACTCCTGCAAGGACTGCGATACCAAACACAATCATCACCCTAAATTTTACCTTTTAAACTCAACAAAATAAACTGAGTTTTTTGAGCCTCCTCAAAATTATCATCGCTCACCAAAACCACACTTTGGCTGCCATCTGGCAAACGCGGGCCGAGAGTCATTCCCTCTAAATTGTACAGCGGAATGCCCAATTCACCCAAGTCCAAAAGCAACTTTTTCCTCACAGGTTCGACCATGGCAATTTGCCCTTTCAAACTCTCGATTCTCGAAGTATCCGTCGCCGCCCCAACCGCTACTTGATAAATTCTAGCGCTGTATCCCGATATCCCAAAAGAACGCTCTAAACTCAGAAATTGACCGCCACCGACAGTTACCAATTCTGTTAGCCCGTTCAAAACAGTCATCGGCACTTCGTCTGTCTTGTAAAGATTCTCTGAGACTAATTGTGGTGTTTTATCGACGATGATATAATGTAAAAGACGGACTTTGTTTGCTTTGTCTGGGTCTAAATCTTGAATTAACGGCGCTGCTGTGGCTGTAAACAACCTAAACGGATCGAGACCGCCAGGACTAAAGGTTTCTGGGTCGATGCTTAAGGATTCAAAACCTAAACTTTTCTGGACTCCTTGCTGTTGTTTTTCATCGTTGGTATCGGGGATGTAGCGCTTCGGAATTGGCAAATTTCCTCGCAATTTCCCGGTGGTGAGGTCAAATTCTCCGACAAAAGGAGGGCTGCTTTCGCTGGCGACAAATACTGAATTCCGTGGAGACAGGGCGATACCTTCGGGATTGATGGAACCCCAAAGAAAGGTTTCACCATCCCCTTTTTTGAGGGATGTAACGCCTTCAATAGAAACTTTTTCGAGGCTGATATTGGCTGGATCGCTGGATTTAAGATCGAGTCGGAGACTGTAAAATCTGGCTTCTCCGTTTTCGCTTTTGTCGTCGGAAAGGGCGTAAAAACGATAAGCCTTGGAAGTGACACCACTAATACCTTTGGCGTCGTAGGTGATTCCTGATAAACCGCCGACTGGCGATCCTTCAAAGTTGATTTTTGGCAATTGGTACTCGCCCAAAAAGCCTAGGGATATTTCTGGAAAAGAGCGATCTCTAGCAACAGCGGGAGGGGCGGCGCAAGCTGTGCATACAGTTAGGAAAATTAGAGCTAAACTGAATAGGCGCAAAATGCGATCGCCCAAAGCCTGCAAATCCCAATAATTGCTCAGTGCGGTAAATTGTATTTTGTTGCTCTTGTTGAACAGTTGGCTGGTGTGCCATCTTTGTGACATAATTTATACCGTTTTGTTAAATATGCAAAACTTGATGTTTCGAGCAGGGCTGCCGAATGGTGGCAATTATATTTCTTTTATGAGAAATTCTGTGCCATTTGGGTGCTTGCTTTGGTTGTGGCTGTGTGCTGGTTCGATCGCTAGCGCCCAAACTAATCCACCACCCCTCGATCAATTTTCTCCTAATCCTCTAGAACTTACCACACCCGATCCCCTAAAACCCGCTACTGAATCTTTGAGTAGCACTCAGCGGGAGGAGCTGAGTGCGGCCTTGGAAAAGCTAAGCTTAGAAGCAGCGGCTAAACTGGAAGCTGGAGATGGGGCTGGTGCTTTTGATATTTGGTTTCGAGAATTGCGACTGCGCCGATATCTTGGCCCGGCGGCGGAAATTGCTGCTTTGAGTCGGGTGGGAAGTGTTGCTTGGAGTAGCAATAAAAACCTGGAACTTCAGCTTATTACTAAACGGCTGCAAGCAATTCACAAACAAGTTAAATCGCAAGTGCCGGTAAATACTGAGTTGCTCCCGGCTTTAGCTGCGGCTTTTGGGCAGGTGCGCGCTAAAGGCCCGACTGTAGAAGTTTACCAACAAATCCTGGAAAATGCGCGCCAAAATCAAGATATATTGGCTCAGGGTCAGATTTTAAAGACGATCGCACTTATTCACGTCAATTGGCTGAGTTACGATAAAGCGGCTGCGGTGTATGAGGAATTGGCAACTTTAATTCAGGAAAACCGCGCTTTATTTGCGGCTAATGCTGCTGTACCAGTTACTGCTGTAACGGCGGGAAATGGCGCGCCACCACAGCCCGTAACTGCTCCGACAGAGGTAGATACTCTGAGACAGTTAGCCTACGTTTACCAACAGTCGAAACAGCCCCTAAAGGCGATCGCAGCTAGGGAAAAATTGACCTCAGTGTATGTCAACCTGCAAAATCCGGCTGCGATACCACCGCTCAAAATTGCGATCGGCACCGATTACCAAACTATAGGTCAAATCAACCTAGCAGCTCAATATTATCAGGAAGCATACAATTTAGCCGTCCCGATTCAACAGTACGCCCAAGCTAGCGAAGCTTTGGATAAATTAGCACTGCTTTATCGATCGCAAAAACAGCTAGAACCGACTGTGCGAATCTATCAAATGCAGTTACTTTTGGAAGAACGGGCTTACAACTGGTACGGATTGATGAATGCTTACGACAATCTCGGTCAAGTTTATCAGGAAATGAAGGATTACAAGAAAGCTTTAGAAGCTTATCAGAAGGGGTTGGAAGTGGCTAAAAGATTGGGACACAGAAAAGAGTATTTTGACAAGAAGATTATCAAGGTTAACAAGCAATTGCAACGGACTTCGTAGTTGTCCGCAGACAATCATGCCAAGGAATGAGAATTATAGCGGTTGTCACAAAGATGAGGTACGTTGTTGGGCTTCAGCCCTCTTGGTTTAAGTGGTTATATAAGCTGTCATTTATACCTCATCTTTTTGAGAAAGGCTATAAATCAATACGGTTTACTTAACACTTTTTGGGGAAGTTCATCTGACGATTTTATAGGCAGTACAGGATTTTTTGGCAAGTCAGATCCTTCTTAAGTCAACCGTATTGGGCTATAAATAACTTACAATTTGATGGTTCTAGTGGAATGGGCGTCCCGCCCGTCCTTTCTGAACGGGCGGGACGCCCATTCCACAAGCTTATGTAATACCATTTATCTAAAATTGTGCAACACTCGAAGACCCGCCTAGCCAGGGCGGGCACGGGGGCACCGCCCCTACAAGGGGGGAACAAGAATGCTGTTATTTCGTTGAAAATTGGTATAAATTATTTAATTTCCGATCCTAATTTGTGATGCGAGTAATTGAAACGCGATCGGGTGCTTATTGTGCACCCTAGGAAGATACTGCGGACTGGTAAGTTTCTCGCGAAATAGAATAATATAGCAATCCTAAATCATTTTCTATGTATCGGTAGTATAGGTGTACTGATTGATTTTGGGGAAATTAAATTTATGTTCCTTGGTGAAAAACTCAAACAAAAATTTGACGATTTTAAAAGACTTA
>NZ_JAHRFA010000099.1:0-23618 GCF_020883045.1 Microcoleus sp. CAWBG58
GCAAAAAGTCTTCAAGATTAGCTATTTAATCTTCTACTTTTTGAGTTTTTGAGCAACTGCTTGCCTGAGCTTCAAAGGTGGCTACTTTTAGCTGCGCTCATTTTTTAGTCTAAACTACAGTTAATAAAAATTATTCACAAATATCTACACCTCGATCTCAATCGTTATTCACTTGAAAACATTAAATAGTATTGACAGCAATACTCTCCTAAATGCCGCAATATATCTTGACGCTCTTCGGTTAAATTACTGACCTGCTTCGCTCCATTTATGGTCACTAAATGCACCGCCTGAAATATCTGAAATATCCAGCGCATTGTCGGCTTATCGGTCAATTTCTTTACCTGATTTTTCACTTGCTCGTTGGTAGCTGATAATTGTTGTCTCAATTTCCTTTGTGCCAGGTTATGTACTAACAAACACAGTCCCATTATCATTCCAATTGCTTCAACTCGCTCGGGCTTTTTCACGAATACACTCGAAGTAAAAAATAAAGGATCTTTGATAAATCTAAATCCTCTCTCATTACTTTGCTGCGCTTTGTATTCCGATAATACTTCTGAATTACTCACTGCTTCAGTATCTAAGATATTTGTGGCTAATATAAATCTCCCAGCTTTGACTTTTTCCGCTTCTATTGCTGAATCTCGGGGTTCTATTTCACCAGTTACTTGATAGATTTTTGTCTGTGTTTCGCTCGATTCTTTGAGCTTTCTTTTTGTTTTTTTTAACTGGCTTTTCTTGGGATTTAATTTCTGTTATTTGGTGATACTTCCATGAGTCTGATAACTTTTTTATCGCAGCTTCTGCATCGGGAATACAAGCAAAGTTTTGTTTAGACAGCCGGCCCAGTGTGGCTTTTGCAGATTCTAACTGTTTCTCTACTCTCTTGACTATTTTTTTAAGATCTGCTTGCTTTCTGATTTTACTTTCTATTATTAGCCATCTTTGCTTGATGTTGGCATACTCATTGGTTCTAGTTGCTATTTTATAGCCTTTTATTTGAGAGTCTTTCCACTCACTCTCTTTTATGTTGCAGATTTTATCTTGAGCTGATTTTATGCTTAATGGCACTCTGGTTATCCATTTCATTCCAGACAAAGCTGATAAATTTTATGCTGTGTATAAGGCACTATCTGCTACACATATTCCGTCAAATGTCCATTGATTTTTAAATTCTTTAAATCTCGCAACAAAGACACTTTTATCATCGGCGTTTCCGTCATCTATTTTGAGATACAATGGCACGTCTTCATCTCCAGTTACGATTGTTTGAATCATAAATTGCTTCAGGTCTGCTCTTTTATCTCTTGAATAACCGTGAACGATTTTTATGGTTTTCATAGAAGATTCTGTCTCCTCAGATTCTGTCTCAACTTCCTGGCCGTTTCCCTGACAGTTTTTGTAGGCTCCTTCTACTGATATTGAACTACTATCAAGGTGAACGCTTTTCATTTCTACTTGAAATTTTAGAGCCGCTTTTAGGGCAATTGCTGTGAAGAGTTTTGTCATTCCAGCTTGATGATATTTATCTAATGCTCTCCCGATTCTGTCATCATTTAATTGTTTGGGCGTTACTCCTTTTCCGATTAGATGTTCTATTGCTTTTCCCTCAAAAAATGTGTCAAATAGGTAGATTGGGGCGCTCAAAAAACCCAATCCGTTCAAAATCATTGCTTTCATTACTTGTCCTGGGCTTAGGGTTTCTTTACTTCTTATTCCCACTATTTTGTTGACGAATTCTACCAATTCCATTTCATCTATTATCCCCGCTACTATTCCCTGCAGGGTCTAAATTTACGATATTTATAGCTTCAGAGGGCTTTTTCATGGTTTTAAGGGTTGCTCTACTTGCACCAATTATTATATCTTAAAAAAGCCTCAAATAATTGCTCTGCAATCATTTGAGGCTTTGAGGATTCTGAATTCTTTTGAAATTAAATCCGATCGAATATCTGCGGAATGTGGGTTATAAGAATATTCGGGCTAAATTTAAATAAACCCGGCGGTTGAAACCGCGTCTACACAGACGAAACCAGCCTCCGCGGGTTGAAGATTTTACCTCTTCGTCCACGGAGGTGGACATCGTTTGTGTAGCCGCGATTTCCAATCGCCGTGAATTCTAATCGCCTTTAAAGTGATTTAATATTGAGGAACAGAAGAATCTACTTCTTGACTCCAAGCAGTAATCCCGCCCTTAACATTAATTCCCTCAATTCCGGCTTCCTTCAAAATGCCCAAAGCCTTCGCAGAACGGCCGCCCATTTTGCAATGTGCAATCAAGCGATGTCCGTTCAACAATTCTTTGACTTGTTGAACACCTTGGCCGTGTTCGATATCCGGTAAAGGAACCAAAACTGACCCAGGAATTTGAGCAATTTGATACTCGTTAGGATTGCGAACATCTAACAAGACAAAATCCTTGGCGCCACTGTCGATTAACTTTTTAAGTTCGGTGACAGTCATTTCAGGAATTTTCTGTTGTTCTGCTTCCTCGGCTTTAGCTTGAGGAATGCCGCAGAATTGTTCGTAATCGATTAACTTGTCAATTACCGGGCGCACTGGATTCGGCCGTAACTTCAGTTGGCGGAATGTCATATCTAAGGCGTTGTACAGCAACAATCTGCCGCTCAAAGTTGTACCTTGACCTAAGATGATTTTGATAGCTTCCGTGGCTTGAATGCAGCCAATGACTCCAGGTAAAACTCCTAAAACGCCCCCTTCCGCACAGGAAGGAACCATTCCAGGAGGCGGGGGTTCTGGATACAAATCGCGGTAATTCGGGCCGCCTTCGTAGTTGAAAACTGTGGCTTGTCCTTCAAATCGGAAGATGGAACCGTAGACGTTGGGCTTGTTCAAAAGCACTGAAACGTCGTTCATTAAATAGCGAGTCGGAAAGTTGTCGGTACCATCGATGATGATATCGTAGGGAGTGGCAATGGCGATCGCATTTTCGGAACTAACGCGAGTCTCGTACAAATCAACTTGACAAAAAGGATTGATTTCTAAAATTCGATTTTTCGCCGAATCAATCTTCGGCTTCCCAACCCAAGAAGTGCCGTGAATTACTTGGCGCTGCAAATTGGAATGGTCTACAACATCAAAGTCTACAATCCCAATGCGGCCAACACCGGCGGCTGCTAAATACAGCAGCAGTGGCGAACCGAGCCCTCCCGTACCGACGCAGAGCACGCTAGCTGCTTTGAGACGCTTCTGCCCTTCCAATCCAACTTCTGGCAGGATCAGGTGGCGAGAGTAGCGTTCGTATTCTTGTTTGTTGAGCTGGATCTCGTCCAGATTAGGATTTAGCATGATATTCTGTTATACGCCGATTTTGAATTACATCCTATCTGAATCTTTCCCATTTTTGCGTGTTTGTTGTGTTTAGTAATTATTTCTTAATCTGAGTCGGTTCGATCGCGATAATTTCCTCTGCTTGAAAGTTTCCCTCTGCGTCAAGACTCCAACTGCGGAGGTCTTCTGAACTGCCTTGCCGCACGGACACTATGATGTAAGAGTATTGGGCCCAGGCCATTTTGCGATCGCACTCCGAGGGCACTGCTGCACAATCCGGGTGAGAATGGTAGATGCCGATGATGTCTAAATTGCGATCGCGCCCGTGTTTCATCGCCCGCAACATATCTTCAGGCTTAATAGCATATCTGCGTCTTTCTGTCAATCCTGTTTGTTCGGGCCAATTCTCCTGGGCTTGGGCACTCCAAGCATTGTCGGCCGGCCAAACTTCTACTAAAGTTTTAATATCGTCAGCGATCGTACCTAACAATAAGCCGCAGCATTCTTCTGGATAAGCGCTTTCACCGTGGCTGCGGATTGATAATATTTGTTCGGGGGTGAGTGTGATATTTTGCATTTTTTATAGGCTTTTTTCAATGAACCGTGAAGGCGCGAAGGACGCGAAGGAAGAGAGAAGAAGGGAAGGGAAAGTTTTTATATAACTAATGTTAAATAAACCCGGTTTCTTTTTATAAATCTTGAGTTTATTAACGAAGAATTCCTGAAGAAACCGGGTTTATAATGCCGTGCGTAAGTGCTGGGCTATTTAGCTTTCAATTGCTATTAAGTCGGAGTTTGCTGCAATTCGGGACGTTCGTCTGGGACGATCGCATTTTCGACAGGACACACCTGCAAACAAATGCCGCAGTCTATGCAGGTGTCGAAGTCAATCCAAAACCAATCGGTGCCTTTGACGTTTTTGCCGGGGCCCGGGTGAATGCAAGCAACCGGACAAGCGCCGACGCAATCAGCAACTCCTTCGCAGATATTTGTAACGATAGTGTGCGCCATGTTTCTAGTTTAGATTTTAGATTTTGGATTGGACATTATATCATGTCTTTCTAACTACAGCAGTACAATCGGTTCGTAGTGAGGACTTTAGTCCTATGGTTTTATGCGGACTGAAGTCCTCACTACGAACTGGTTTGTAGTGAGGACTTTAGTCCTCTGGTTTTTTGCGGACTAAAGTCCTCACTACGAACTTTGCGGACTGAAGTCCTCACTACGAACTTTTTTAGAATTTGATTTTTTGGTTTTTTTGCGGACTGAAGTCCTCACTACGAACCGTTTTTATTGCTGGTAATTGGTTGGACGCGATTTTAGGAATTAGGTTTCAAATCAATCCTAGTTTACTGTTTCAATTGTTGGGACGCCTTCGGCATTTATCCAAGCAATTTGACCGATTCTGCGATCGCGCGCGTAGTCCCTGACTTCCTCTTCTGTCTCCCGACTCTCCAAATCTATTTCCACCCGCACTAGGTGACTGGACTCTCGGAGTTTGCGGGCATGATCGAAGGCTGCCGCTGCGGCTTCGGGTGTTTGAGCCACTACCAACCATTCGCTGGCTGCTGTCTCTGCGGGCAACTGACCCTCTGTCAGCAAAACTTGGTGCAAATCTTCAATATTCAGACAAAACCCGATGCCGGGGGAATTTTGCCCTTGGGGGTCGAACAGTCCTAGCAGTTGGTCGTACCGTCCGCCTTGTCCTAATACTCGCTGTCCGCTCTTGCTGCTGCTGACAACTTCAAACACTATTCCAGTGTAATAGTCAAAGGTTTGAATTAAACTCAAATCGAGGTGGATGTGAGATTTCAGATTGGGGATTTTTGCTTGACATTTTTCCAGCAGTTCGATCGCACTTTTGAGTTCATTTAATGCGGCTTGCTGCGGCACATCTAAATCCAGCTTCGCCACAATCTCCAATACATCTTCTGGGCGGCCGCGCAAGTCAAATAACAGCAGAGCTCTTTCTCGCAATTCGTCCGACAGTGGCAAAGTTTCCAAGGCTATGCGATCGAGATTGGCGATCGCCGATCGCACTTTTTGGCGCACGTTTGGCCCAAACGGTTCTAGCAAACTTGCAGTTAAGCCCGCTTCTCCCAGCACCAAATGCCAGTCATCTATTTCTAAGTTTTGCAAGCACTCAGACAGCAGCAGCAGCACTTCGGCATCCGCAACGCTGCCCCCCGCGCCCAGCAGTTCTACCCCCGCTTGATAGAACTCCTGTTGCCCGCCTGAACCCGTATCTGAGCCTTTGCGGAAGACATTGGCGTTGTAGTAGAGGCGCTGGGGCTGCCAGTTTGTCCCGGACATCCGCATTGCAGCCGCCCGGGCGATGGATGCTGTCAATTCCGGCCGCAAGCCGAGCTCTCCATCTTCAGCGTCTTGGAGTTGAATTAAGGTCGATCGGTCGATCGCGCCCCCAGCCATCAACGTCTCCAGCCTTTCTAGAGTAGAAGTAATAATCCGGTGATAGCCCCAGCGGTGAAACACCTGCTGCAAGCGCCGTTCGATCGCAATTTTTTGAGCAACGTCAAGGGGCAATAAATCTCTTGCACCCGATGGGGGTTGGTGAACCATATCAATTTTAGATTTTAGACCTTAAATTCTATACCAATTTCACAAAAGAACGCTACTTCAGGCAAGTTCCCAACTCTCACCAGTCAATTATTCCCCATTCTTTAATTGAAAATCGTATCTGATTGGACTTAGAAGCTTGGCTTTAGGAGGCGTTGTTAAAGTCGAACGCCGCCACTCTAACATTCGACTTTAACAAATTAAAGTATCAAAAATATGCTTGCGATCGGAATACCGGGGATTGAGACCGCCGTATTATCTTCTCAACGATGATTCAAAACTGACTAATGACTAATGACTAATGACTAATGACTGCTGTTCGCGAGCGGGGACAGCACTAATGACTAATGACTAATGACTAATGACTAATGACTAATGACTAATGACTAATGACTAATGACTAATGACTAATGACAACTTATTATTTCTTCTTCCCGCCAAACAAACTTGCAAAAAATCCCGGTTTCTCCTGATCTTTTTTATCCTTTGCGGAAGCTTGTTCCAGCTTTTTCTTCACCTCCAAAGCCGTCGGTTCTTCAGAATTTGATGCCAAAGCTTTTTGCACCTCAAGTTTTGCCATTGTGGCTTGATTTTGTTGAAAGTAACACATTGCTAACAAACCGTGGGCTTGGCTGGATTTCGGTTCGCGCTTTACGGCTTCTTTCAACTCCAAAGTTGCTTTAGCGTAATTTTTGCTGTCCATGAATCCTTGAGCTCGTTTGCAATATTCTTCCGCCAGTGAGATTAGGGGTTTGGATGGTGGTAGAGGGGTAGCAGTCGTCGTGGAGTCTATTTTTTTTGTCACTTTGTCATCTGGGGTTGCTGCTTTTGTGGCGGTGCTAGTTGTGCCTGTGGCTGTTGGTGGCGAACTGACTCCAACCCCAACAACACCGCTAAGGCGCTCTTTTCGCAGCAAGTAAACCATGTTGAGTTCGCTAATTTGATCGATCGCATCTTGGGCTTCTTGAACCGACTCGTACTGCTTGAGAGCGAGTTTGCCAACTGCTGTTTTATAAGCTTCTTCCAAATCTTTAGCGGTAGCTAACTCTTTGGCTGCTGCGCTTTCGATTTGCATTTTTGCTTGTTCTTTAGCAACGCGCTTGGCGATGGCTGCTAATAGCAGGTTGTATTCTTTGCGATCGCTTTCCTTAGAGAATTTGTTGTAGGCGGGATTGACCACTTTTGACAAAAATTGGTTGGCCCAATCTTTATCCGCTTGGTCTTCAAAAGAGCAAGTATCCGAATGCAAGCGGCGGGCGATTTTCATGTAGCGCTTGCGGATGTCGTTAAACTCGGCATCTAAGGGAACTCCCAAAATTGCGTGCTGATCTGTAAACTCGTACTTAAACAGCCCTTTTGTCATTTCAAAAGACATAACTTTTACTCTCGCTTTCCTGACCTTTGACTATTCTTTAATGTAGCCTGACTTCAGGGGTTGTGACCCCCGTACTATCCCTGAGTCCTTGCTGTCGAAGCGTTACCTCCAGGAAGATAAGGGCGGAACTGAAAGCAATGCACCGCTGAGTTCGGCGTGTATTTTGCCGTTTGTCGCCAAAACCCGACCCGAGCTCATCTCAAAGGCACCGCCGTCATAGGCTGTAACTTGACCTCCGGCTTCAGAAACGATGAGTACACCGGCTGCTACATCCCAAGGGGAGAGTCCCCGTTCCCAGTATCCGTCCAATCGCCCGCAGGCTGTATGTGCGAGGTCTAGGGCTGCGGAACCGCTGCGCCGCACGCCTTGGGTGAGGTGAGTCAGGTGACAGAATTCGGCATAGTTATTGTCTGCTGTTTCGCGCCGATCGTATGCAAAGCCAGTCACTAGCAAGCTGGTTCTCAATTCTAAACTTTGCGAAACTGCGATCGGCTTGCGGTTGCAGGTTGCCCCCAATCCTTTGCCCGCTCGAAATAATTCGTTATGAAAAGGGTCGTAAATTACGCCAATTTGTGGTATACCGTCGATTAAAAGTCCGATCGACACAGCGTAAAAAGGATATTGGTGAGCGTAATTAGTTGTACCGTCCAAAGGGTCGATCGCCCACAGGTATTTGCTAGTTGCATCCCCTAATTTGCCCGATTCTTCAGCGAGGATGGCGTGTTCGGGTACGTGGCGGCCCAGAATTTCTAAGATGACGGCTTCTGAGGCTTTGTCGGCTTCTGTGACTAAATCGCCCGATCGGCCTTTTTCTTGAACATTTTCTAATTTGCCGCAGAAAGATTGCAGCACGGAACCAGCGGCGAGGGCTGCTTCGGTGGCTATTTCAAGGAAGTTTTGCAGTTGATTGTCTATCATTATGAAGGAAGAAGGAAGAAGGAAGAAGGAAGAAGGAAGAAGTAAGAAGTAAGAAGGAAGAAGTAAGAAGTAAGAAGGAAGAAGGAAGAAGTAAGAAGTAAGAAGGAAGAAGTAAGAAGGAAGAAGGAAGAAGGAAGAAGGAAGAAGGAAGAAGGAAGAAGGAAAAACGAACCGCGAAGACGCGAAGGACACGAAGAAAGACGGAAAAAAGAAGAGGGAGGAATAATCTCAATGAAATGACTAATGACTAATGACTGCTGTTCGCTCTTCGGGGACAGCACTCTTGACTACTGTCAACTGATTAACGCTGTCAACTGTCAACTGTCAACTGTCAACTGTCAACTGTCAACTGTCAACTGACTATTTCCGATTTTGCTGTCGGAATTCTGCGGGAGTTTGGCGCAAAGCTCGTTCTGGATTCCACAGGCCTTTACCCATGAGTCTCGCCCATTCTTGAGCGTTGACGAGTCGTTGTTGATATTTGGTATTGCGCGATCGCACCGAGGCCAAAACGTAACCTTCTTTGACTAGCAGTTCGTTGAGCAAAATTTTATCTTGCCACAAATACGCTAGTTTGCGATCGAACTGGTCTTTCTGTTCGATGTCTGATTCTAACAATACCTCTTTCCCTCCAATTAGCTGTTCTAATCTTTGTTTCGCTGCTTCTCCCCAAGGCTGCTGTTTTAAATCGGGTGCATCAATCCCAATCAGCCTGATTTGTTCTAATAAGGCGATTTTGTCGGCTGTACTGATAACTTCGATTGTTTGGCCGCTGATAGCCCTTTCTACTTTGGCGATCGTACCTTGGGGCATTTCTGGTTTTTGGCAGCTAGCTAGCAACACGCAAAGGACGATCGCAAATAACCGATAAAGCATTGGGAATTGGGAAGTAGTAATTGGAGAATTAGGCGAAGCGTAGCGGAGGGAAAATTAAACTTTTATGTTTCCGAAATAAACCTTTTTCCAGTGTAGTGCTGTCCTCGAAGAGCGATCGAACATTCCCGATCGGGTTATAATTCCGATTTAACCGGATTTGCTCTCATTCTTCATCCAACGGCAAACCGACTTTCACTTTACCCTTACCGAAATAGCGGCCGAATTGCAATTCGTACACTTCATCTTCGTCTTGCGTCTCTACCTCAATATTAGAACGGGGATAGCAGACGCATAGCAAAGCATAACCCTCTTTTTGCAGTTCCACAGAAAGTCCCATTGCTTCAGGCTGGTGCAGTTGTCCCGACTTGACGCGCACCGCACAGGCTGTACAAGCGCCGTTGCGACACGAAAAGGGCAATTCCACGCCTTGGTTTTCGGCACTTTGCAGGATGTACCTGTCTTCGGGTACTCGCACAGTGTGGCGATCGCCCGTTTGTCTGTTATGAATTTTAATTGTGTAGGAGCGAGTCATAGGGATTTTAGATTTTAGATTTTAGATTTTAGATTGGACTTGGGAGACAAAATCCTTGATATGAAAGCGTTTGCGACACAGGGCAGCAGAATTTTACTCGCCCGTTTAACACCATACCCACATTAAACAACAAATTTATGCCGTTACCCCTTCCCAAATCAGATTTGTTCTGCTAAGATAGTTTAGCTGTGGCTGAATGAATTCATTTAGCCCTGGAGAGGTGGCCGAGCGGTTGAAGGCGCACGCCTGGAAAGTGTGTTTAGGGCAACTTAACGAGGGTTCGAATCCCTCCCTCTCCGTTAAACAAGCTGTTTAGGCAAAAACAACAGCTTGCAAAAAATCTCTGGTATGAGATAAATATTTCAATTCGATCGCCCCTGAGTTTTTTTGATAAAGCCTGGGGCGATGCCTTTATATTTTTGAGTGTAAATTAGCAGTTGTGACGGATCGGGCTCCCATATTCGGTACGTTGTTGGGCTTTAGCCCTCTTAGTGTTTAATGATTGGCGTTGCTTAATCAGGGCATGAAAATGGATAACTTGAAAGTTCACCTATATTGACTGACTGGCTTGTTCATTTGGCGTTGCTGAACTATGGTATGATAACACGATCGTCGGAGTGTCAAAAATCACACACATTTAAAAGAAATATTATGCAATGCCCGGAATGTCAGTCAACCCATATCAATAAAAATGGTCACAAAAAAGGCAAGCAAAATTATATTTGCGTCAGATGTAAAAGACAATTTATAAATGATTATCAATCTCAAAAAGGATACTCGGCAGAAGTGAAACGCGAATGTTTAAAAATGTATGTTAATGGCATGGGTTTTCGAGCCATTGAAAGAGTCAAAAATGTACATCATACTACAATTATTAATTGGGTAAAACAAGCTGGAGAAATCTTGCCAAATTGTTACGATCCAGAAACGACTCCTTCGGAAAGAGAATTAGATGAGTTACAAACATTTGTCGGTTCAAAAAAAAACTTGCACCTGGCTGTGGACGGCGGTAGACCATTTTAAGCCAGGTATTTTAGGATGGGTTTTAGGAGACCATAGCGCCAAAACTTTTGAACCACTATGGGAAATTGTTAGTAAATGGAACTGCTACTTTTATGTGACAGATGGCTGGAAAGTTTACCCAAATTTTATTCCGGAGGGAGACCAAATTATTAGCAAAACCTATATAGCGGTTTTCACAAAGATTCGCGGACGTTGTTGGGAAGAGAGCCCTCTTGGTTTAAGCGGTTATATAAGCTGTCAGTTATACCTCATCTTTTTGAGAAAGGCTATATAGCGGTTTTCACAAAGATTCGCGGACGTTGTTGGGAAGAGAGCCCTCTTGATTTCAGCGGTTATGTAAGCTGTCAGCCATACCTCATCTTTTTGAGAAAGGCTATATGACCAGAGTTGAGGGTGAAAATACAAGACTCAGACATTACTTGGCTCGACTAAAAAGAAAAACTCTTTGTTATTCTAAGTCGTCACAAATGCTAGAACATTCAATTAAATTACTAATTCATTATCTGAAATTTGGAGATGTTCCAATTCCCAATCAAAATACCAGAAATCATTTTCGGCTCCAATCTCGAATTTTTTCTGGTCTCATACCCTGATTCAGCAACGCCGATAAATTGTATAGGGTGCGTCGCTGTCAGATTTTCAATCTTTAGTTCGGTATTCTTCATAGCGACACACCCTACAACTCGGCGGTTGAAACCGCGTCTAGACAAACGAAGTCTGCCTCCGCAGACTAAGAATTCTACTTATTTCCAGGCTCTGCCTTCAATTATCGTCCACAATCGAGGTAGAGCCTCTAAACATCGGTTCCCAGGCAGAGTCCGGGAACCAGGAAAAAGACTAAAGTCTTTACTACAAACGATCTTGTTTCTTACCCTAAAAAGAAACAATCAAGTAACCGTTCTGGAATTTAGCACCCGTGACAGATTTGCCAGTTAGCGCCGGAGGAAGCAAGATATTGCGCCGCTGATCGCCCGCTTCGATCGTCACTTCCGGCCCAGATTGAATCAATTTAATTTCTTTCTTGTCAAACCCAGGCAAAAACAAACTCACTAAACGCTGTGCAGTGTTGATGTTAATCGGTTTAGGAGCTTTCCCAGCTTCAGAAAAATCTGGCAAAGCATCAATTAGCGGTTGCCAATTATTGTCGCTGTGGGCCGGCACAGAAACAGCCGTCAAAGGCTCAAAATCAGCAGCAATCGTTTCTGTAAGCGGTGCTTGATTGACAATCACACCGCCCACAGTCAAACCAACTTGTTGAGAACTTCCCCACAAATAGCGGGCTGTGCCGATCGCACTTGCATCCCCAGTCGTCACCAAATAAGCCGCCGTGCGGTTCGGATCTGCCAGCGCTTGCTTGCCCTTATCCAACAGATTATCGACTTGCTTCGTAGACTGAAAAGCATTGTCTCCCGACATATCCACTGTCAACACGGTACTGACAACCGGTTGAATAAAAGGCGACAAAGCTTTGCCCAAATCGGAATCTACCAACGCTTGACGGAAGCGACGGATGTACCAGCTCAAAATTTCCGGCATTCCCAACATCCGCAGCGTATCCATGCCGCCGCTACCGTCATACACAATGACATCGTATTGTTTGCTGTCGTCGTATTCCCGAAGTTCGTTCAAAGCCAGCGCGCTGTCCATCCCCGGTAAAACTCCCAATTCTTGCCCGTAAATCTGCTTGAAAAACGGAGTGCGGACATATTGAGCTTCTAGTTGTTTAATTTCGTCCCACCTGCGTTCTAGCAGCGGCGCGCTTTGCACCTGAACTGCTTTGAAGTTGGGGGCGATTTCCTGTGGCGTGGGAGTTAGGGGGACTCCTAGCAGAATACCCAATGCAGGCCCCGGATCTTGGCCGAGTAGCAGAACTCGCTTGCCTTGAGCGGCATATTTTTTAGCTGTTGCGATCGCGATCGTGCTGCGGCCAGTGCCGCCTTTGCCCAAAAATGTCAAAATCAAAGCCATTTTCTGTTCTCAGTGCCAAAAGCTTACTACTTAACATTTAAGCGCAAGCTCGATCGAGAGTGGGAGAGTATGACAGTTGACAGTTGACAGTTGACAGTTGACAGTTGACCTGTGTTAGGGGCGGTGCTAAGAGTGCCCGCCATCTCTTAGTTGTCAGTTGTTGTGGGTAGCAGCTAACAACTCACACATCAGGAATCAGAAAGAACAACTACCTACTGCCTACTGACAACTGCCTTCTGTTAAACGGCTTCTAGCTCATCTTCAAAGAACCAAGTCGCAAAACCGTCAAACTTGACAACCACGCCTACTCCGCTGCCATCAACCATTCTGAATCCGTCAACAGTGCCTACTGGATTTTCCTTTATCTTGCCCACCATATTTGCAGGTATCCGATCTCTGAGACGGCGTACCTTAACTCTCTGACCTACTTCTATTGCCACTGAAATTGTTCTCCTGCTCTACATAACTTATATACAAGCGTTCATTTTACCGTTTGGCGGTCTCGATCGAGCAGCAACACCACCGGGCCCGATCGCCCGCCATGATTTTCCAGCGAAATTTTCGATCGAATTTCCCTAAAAGACGGTATTCTAGTCGGAGTTGCTCGATCTTTGCCCTCTTCTCGCTCGGCCCAGCCTGCGTTGGTTGCACAGGCACAAGCTCCACTCCCAAAGCCAGCCGCACCACTTATATCATTATTTTTTATCGCTTCCCAAAGGGAATCTTTTTATTAATTGCCACAACTACAGGATTTCTTCCCAATTATTCATCCTTCCGGCTGAAGCCAAAAGACCTTTACTAGCAGTAATTAATTTTATGTTTGCTATATATAAATATTCGCTCTTTCCTATTGAGAGCGGCGAAAACTCTTGTTCTGCAAGACTCTTGGTCTGGGGAACCCAAAAATCACACATCAAATCTGAGGAAACTGCCTCGTTGTAACAGTTTACTAAATTTTGACAATAAAAAAAAGATTTAATGGTAAGCTTTCTTGCTGATAAAGCTTATTTTGGCTGCTGTTTTATGGCAAAAAAAATGGAACGATTTCCGGATTTAAGAAGTCTAATAAAGCAAATGAAGTCTAAGAACTTCAACATGACAAAATAGAAAATATGAATAAAATTTTTACTTGCTGGCGATCGACCAAAATTCCACTCCTAAGTTTGTCCTTAGCTGTGCTGGCAAGTCTTTCAGCCTTTCGCTCTACGATCGCCAGTCCGCTATCTCCATCCCCCCAACAGCAGTCAAACCCTACTAAAATTATCTCGGTCGATCGACCCCCAGCACCACCAACAGGCTCAAAGTCTCCAAAATTTCCGCAAATGGCGGCCGCAAATCTCTCCCCAACCAAGACAATCAACGCTCAGGGAAAAGCAGCCCGACGATCGCTAGAAATTCAAGAAATTCGCGGTACTGTCACCTTTAAAGGGCGGCCCGCCGTCGTGGGCGATCGGCTCCTCGCCCCCGGAGACGAAATCATCACCGGCACCGATTCCACAGCCCGCTTAGCGATCGAAAACAACACCGGCATCGTTGAAGTTGCCGAAAAAACGGCAGTTAGAATATCGGATTTGTCAAGCACTTCAGGCGAAAACGACACAGCTATTTTTGTCAGCAGGGGACGAGTGAGATTGTCGATCGGCAAAACTGCTGCGCCCACGGCCGCAGCTCAAACCTCAGCAATTATCCTCCCGATCCAGATTGCTGCCTTAAATACCTTCAGCGGACTTGCCGAAACCAGTCAAATTGCCCAACAAAAAAAATCTCCCAGAACCGCCCCAGTCAGAGTTGAAACCCCCCAAGGTGTCGCCGGAGTCAGGGGTACATCCTTTGGCGTCAGCGTCGGCCCAGACGGCAAAACCGGAGTCGAAACTATTGAAGGTTCAGTCGGAGTGTCTGGCAAAAACGACTCCGAAGTAGTTGTCAACCGCGGTAATGCCACGGAAATTTTCCCTCAAACTCCCCCCGCACCGCCATCAGCCAGCCCTCGCTTAGCCGAACTCAAAGTCCGGAGTTTGTCGAGACTCGGTGGCAATATCTATCGCTTCAGCGGTCAAATTAACCCGATCGACATAATTTATGTCAACAACCAAGCCATTAAGATCGATCGAGAGGGAAAATTCAAAATCCAAGGAATTTTACCTCCCAGCCGCCGCCTCAAAATTGTAGTGAGAGGATCGTCTGTCAGAGAAAAGCATTACAACCTCGCAGTTCCCTAAACAACTCCAGGGCGAACATCAACATCGAATGTCAATTATTGCGTAAAATTAATTGAATGAAGTTCAAACAATTGATCGAGCATCTGAAACACAATCAACTGATTGGCATCCGGCAATATCTCATCACAAATCCTCCCTGGCTGACAGGCGCCGCAGCAGGAATAATGTCTGTCGCCATGCTGCAATTGGGAATGTGGAAACCCCTTGAATATTTGGCATACAAAACCCTATTTCAAATTCGAGAATCGGGAGTTTTGCCAAATCCGGGTTGGGATGAGAGAATTGCGGTAATTGCGATCGAACCCCAAAGCTTGCAGGAATACGGTCAATTTCCGTGGCCGCGCAATCGCTACGCCGCCCTGCTGTCAGCTTTAAAAAAATTTCCCCCCACAGCAGTTGGTTTCGACATTCTTTTCCTCGATCCGAGTCCGAAAGATGAAATGTTAGCCGCTGCGATCGCCACAAATGGCAAAGTTGTACTCCCAAGAACCACCCAAGAACAACCAGTAGTATCTTTAAAAGCAGCCGCCGCAGGTGTCGGACATATAATGCACGAACCCAACAGCGACGGCGTTAGTCGCGATTCAAAAATATTTCTCGACTCCATTCCTAACTTCGGTTTAGTAATGACTCAGAGGTACAACGCTGCTAACCCGCAAAATCCTGTATTGCTGCCGCAGCCACAAAATATGCAGGAACAAACAGTCTGGGTTAACTGGCCCGGGAAAACACAAAATCTGCGTACCTATGCTTTTGTGGATGTTGTAGAAGGTAGAATTCCTGAAAATGCTTTAGCTGATAAATTAGTCTTAGTCGGCCTAGTCGCTACGGGTTTTGACCAGATATCTACACCTCTGAACAAGACTACTGCTGGGGTTTATTTATATGCAGCTTTAGTTGACAATTTGCTCAATCAGCGATTGCTAAAGCGACTGCCCGCAGTGCTAGAAATTTTGTTATTGTTGGGGATTGGCCCCCTTACTACTTCGGTGCTGTGCAACCGAGGTGTTAAAGCAAGAATTGCGATCGCCCTTGGTTTACCTGTAATTTGGGTTACGGCTGCTGCTGTATTATTTGGCTACTATTTTTGGTGGCTTCCCGTTGCCGCACCCATCGGCACCCTCATTTTATCTGGTACTGCTTTACAAGTGCGGGAACAGTACGAAAAACAGCAGTTGATGAGGTTATTTGAAAAACACGTCGCCCCCGAAACTGCTAAACTTATTTGGGAACGCAAAGCAGAGATATTTGAACAGGGAGAACTCGAACCTCAAGAACTTACAGCAACTGTGCTGTTTATGGATATTCGCAGTTTTACTTCAATTTCCGAAAAAATGCGGCCGCGGGATTTGCTCACCTGGCTGAACCATTATTTGGAAGCGATGACCGACTGTATTATGGATCACGGCGGCGTTGTCGATAAATACATTGGCGATGCAATTATGGCAGTTTTTGGCGTGCCTTTTTGCCATACAGAATATCCCGAAATTCAACAAGATGCTTTAAATGCCGTAGCAGCTTGCATCGCCATGCACGAAAAGCTGCACAAAATCAACGAGCAGCTTAGAATTGACCGCAAACCTTTAATTAAGTTTGGCATTGGTTTGCATACCGGACAGTTAGTTGCCGGCAGCGTCGGCGGTTCCCGGCGTTTGAATTATTCTGTAATCGGCGATGCTGTCAACGTTGCGGCTAGATTGGAGGCGATGAATAAGGAAATTGTGTCTGACAGTCCTTTTAATTTGTTGGTGACGGGGAGAACTTTTGCTTACGTGCGCGATCGCTACGAAGGGCAAAAAGTAGGAGCGATTCAATTGCGCGGTAAAAAAGAAGAAACTGTGGTTTATGCTATTTTGGGCGAAAAGCATTAGTCAGTTGACAGTTGACAGTTGACAGTTGACAGTTGACAGTTGACAGTTGACAGTTGACAGTTGACAGTTGACAGTTGTTAGTTGCCATGCCCGATGCCCCATGCCCGATGCCCTATGCCCAATTTAATCAAAGACACTCAGCCTTAGAGTTTTAGATATTTGTTCCAATAGAAACAAACCGCCGACAGAATTTCCCTCTTTATTCAAAGGCGGACTGTAAGATGCGATCGCCCCTTCGCCCGGAATAACCGATAACAAAGCCCCGCTAACTCCCGACTTAGCGGGAATTCCCACCCGCAGCGCAAAGCGGGCCGATGCTTCATACAAACCGCAAGTAGCCATCAGTGCTTTCACAGTGCGACAGTTTTCCGAGATCGCTTCACCACCATTTACCAACACCATTCCCAGCTTCGCCAAATCTTCTACACTTCCCGACAAACAGCAAACGCGATTGTAGGTTTCTAACGCAATTTCCGAGTTTTGTAGATAACCAGATTCCACCATTGCTAAGGCAAGATCCCAATTTTTTTGATTAGGCATTGCATTCACTGAATCGAGCATTAACTCGTCAACAAATAACTGACTTTTTGCCTGTTGGTTCAGCCAATTTCGCAGGTTTTGACAGCGCACCACCGCATTTTCACCGGGAATTAAAGACGCTAGGGCGATCGCCCCGCTATTAATCATCGGATTTCTCGGCTTCCCTTTGTCTGTTTCGAGTTGAGGCAGGGAATTGAAAGGAAGTTCCGAAGGATCGCAGCCCACGCAGTCAAAAACTGCTTTTTCGCCCAATTCGCACAGCAAGTAAAGCAACACGAAAGGTTTGACTGCGCTCATCAGCGGGAATGTGGTAGCAACACTGCCCCAGCTCAAAATTTGACCGTCAATTGACCAAATTTGCACGGAAAACCCTTGTCTGTCGGCTTCGGCAAGGAGAGGTACGTATGCGGGGACTTGACCGGATTTACTGCGATTAATTGCCTCTGTTGCCCAAGCTGCCAGTTGTTCGAGTTGCAGGGAAGATAGTTTGCTGGTGGGTGTTTTCACTGTCGGTTATTTAAATATTTGCGATCGCCCAAAATAAGTGAGGTTCGTAGTACGGACTTCAGTCCGTTTTTTGGCTGCGGACTGAAGTCCGCACTACGAACCAATTTTATCGTAATTGACCGGACATCATAATGAGAGCAAGTGCGATCGGCTTTCAGGCTGCGATCGTTACCGCCTGCGGGCAGCTAATCAATATTATTGACAAAATTTTCCTAAAAATTCTGTACTTTGCATAAAAACCTCCCTTTCACCCAGATAGATAGATAGGTAGCAGCATTAAGGCAGGGCTGCTACCCAAAATCAACAAGCACTAGCTTGAAATGCCTTCAACTTCTTATTTTTAATCCCCAATCTGGGGCGGGGTGCATATTTAATTTAATTTTTTCAGAGTTCGCGCAATCCTTTCCGGAAAACCCCCGAACCTCTGAGAATCTACTATCCAATCGGATCTACTCAAACCCAGGATAAAAAAAATGGCAGACGAACCGAAAACAGATGCAGCAGAAGCACCAAAACCCGCTCCGATGATTTTTAAGGGTGTCTGCAAGGACGGAGTTCTCAAAGGCAAAGAAATTGAAGGCAAATTAGATATCAAAGTAAACGTTGAATCTGTTAAAACCGCAGAAACACCTCCAAAAAAATCCAAGTGGGAGGAGCCTATATTTTGGGCGGTGTTTTTATTAACTGCCAACTTTGCCGTCGGCGATCCCGCCGGAATGAGAAAATACAGCCCCCCACAAAGGTCTCATTCTCAGCAAATGTTAAACCAATCTGGGGAGCAGTCGGTGTTGCCTCAAAAAAACACCACCAACTTGCCACTTTAGGCTCTGGGAGCCTGCCAGCCGCGCAAATAGTAATAAACAGACCCGAAATATTCATCGAATACTCGTGTCGTAGTTACCAAAGCTTCTGCACTGGGCAGGAAATCTGCCGCGTCTAAGCGCAGTTTGGAATGCCCTCCTGACACTGGCTGGTAAGTGTAGAAGTCCGTAGCTCTAGGAATCACCTGGATTCCCATATTCGCAAAAGCGAGGCTGGCACGCCGCATCTGAATTGCAGATGTTACCAGGATTACTTTGCGCCCGACGCCGCGGCTGTCGAGGATCTTTCTCACTTCCTCGGCGCTGGTGCGTATGTTCCTGCCATTATCGTCGAGAACGATATTGTTGCGCGGCACGCCCATGTTGCTTGCCAGCAAAGTCTGGATATCTTTGGCTTCGCCAGGATCGTTCTGTAAATTTGCTCTGGGCCCAGCACTAACAATCACCAAAGGTGCTAGTTCTTTTTTGTACAAAACAGCAGCATAGGGCAAGCGATTGCCTGTGTCTGTCAGTTGAATTGCTTCTCGGTTAGCGTTGTGACTGTTAGTCGTTCCCTTGCCCAGCAGGACGATCGCCGCTGCTGTTTCGTCGCAGCAAACTGTGCGGGCTGCGGCATCTCGTTCTGCCTGATCTGCGAACCAATAAGCCACCACCGGCATACTCGACAGAATCAAAACCAGCAGCGCAGCCAGGATCATTCTCGGCGCCGGGTTGCGGATGCCCCCGTTCGTGATCAGCGCCGATGCAATCACCAACAGTGTGATCGAAAAACCTAGCGGCTTAAAGAAGAAAGCTATTAAGCCGAAAATCGCTGCTCCGACTGGCGTGTCTGGGGCAAAAAAAGCTAGGAACAAAAGGCTGATCAGCAGCAAAACGCGCAGCCGGTCTATTAACGGATTGTCTTTGCCTCCTGATTGATCCCACCACGATTTGATCAGTGAGAAGAGGAGGAATAGAAATAGAATGCGAGCGAATAGTTCAGGCATCTTGCAATATTCTGTGTCTTCATAAATTAGTACGGAAGTGTGGAACGAGCGCTAATTTAGCTGCGGTAGGAAATGCCGGCATCGGTTGAGTTGGGTTGTTAACTTTGGCCGATCGCACAGTTCGATCGCATTTCTGAGAAATGCTCTATTCCAGTCAGCTATCAACTATTGGTTGCACGCAAGGAGATCCCGCTACTTCCAGTCAGTCGATTTTAAATTTTAAATTTTAGATTTTAGATTGACTCCACAGATGAATCTAGGAGCTTGCACTTTGGTCTAAAATTTTAGGCTCTCCACACTCATAGCGTCGGGGGGTTGTACCCGTTTTGGGGCGGGTCACAGATTGCTGACAGATAATTGGTAATCGATAGTTGGTTAAAGGTCGATCGGTAATTGATAATGGATGGAGCCAGCCGCAGGTGAAATTGACTTGGCAATTCAAGCCTGCTTTGTGCTGCTGCTATTTTCCCCATTATCTGTTACCCATTCACCAATCCCAATTTATCGGCGTTTCAGTTGATTCCGAATTGCCTGCGTTACCGTTTGAATTACTTTAACACGAGCATAATACTTGTTATCGGCCGCAATTATAGTCCAGGGAGCTGACGGGGTGCTGGTGCGCTGAACCATTTGATTCACCGCCACTTCATAATAATTCCACTTTTGGCGATTCCGCCAATCTTCAGGAGTGAGTTTGTATTGTTTAAATGGATTTTTTTCTCGCTCTGTAAACCGCTTTAGTTGCTCGTCTGGACTGATGTGCAGCCAGAATTTAACTACGACACAACCGAAACTGGTGAGTTGCTCCTCAAATTCGTTAATTTCCTGGTAAGCTCGGCGCCATTCGGGTTCGGTGGCAAATCCTTCCACTCGTTCGACCAGCACTCTACCATACCAACTGCGATCGCAAATGCTGATTTTACCAGCAGTCGGCAACCGCCGCCAGAACCGCCAGAGGTAGTGGTGAGATTTTTCTTCATCCGTGGGGGCGGCAAACGGATTAACGGTGTAACTGCGGGGGTCTAGAATGTCCGTCAAGCGTTTGATCGCGCCTCCTTTGCCGGCAGCATCCCAACCTTCAAACAGCACTAACACGGGGATTTCATCTTCGTCGATGCTTTGTTGCAGTTTGCCAAAACTGGTTTGTGCTGCGCGAAGTTCCTGTTTGTATTCGTCTGGCGACAGCGATTGAGTCAAATCTACTTGGGCGAGCAAATCGGGTTCAGTGGGTGCCAAGCTTTCTTGAGGCGGCAATTTCAGTGGCGTAGATTGCGTGGGGAGTCTCTCTAGGGCTTCTGTAATTGTCGCTGCCATTTGCGTTAAAACTTTGACTCTCGCCCAGCGCTGACAGTCGCCTTCTACTAGCGTCCAAGGTGCCGGGCCCGTGCCGGTTTGCACAACCATTTCTTCGGCTAAAGTTGTGTATTCTTGGTATTTTTTGGCTTGTTTCCAATCTTCGGGCCGCACTCGCCAAGCTTGTAAGCTGTCGTCTTCTAGTTTTTTGAGCCTGTGCTTGAGTTCTTTTTTGCTCAGGTGAATCCAAAATTTGGCAATTGCCGCGCCGTCATCTACCATCTGCCGCTCGAAGGCGTTGATTTGCCTGATGACTGTCGGTACTTCGGCGTCAGAAACTCTCTGGAACAATCGGTCTTCTAAAACATGAGTGTACCAACTGTGGTAGAAAAAACCAATCCGCCCTCGCGCCGGCAGTTTCTCCCAAAACCGCCACAGGAAAGGATAGCCCATTTCTGCCTCTGACGGCGGCCAAATCGGGTGGACGGCAAACCCCCGCGGATCCATGTACCCCACCATTTTTTTGACCAGGGCGCCTTTGCCGGCGGCCGCCCAGCCTTCGAGTACAATTATTGCGGGCAGTTTTTTTTCCCAGCAGGCTAGTTGGAGCGATCGCAACTGCTGCATTAAAACTTCGATTTTGGCATCGTAGGTTTCTTTGTCCAAGGAAATATCTAAATCGAGGTTGTCGAGCATATTGACCTCATGCAAATCCAAGAAAGCAGTTTAACGTTAGTTTAACGTTAGGATAAAATTAAATCTTCAAGTGCCACAAAAAGTTATAAAAACTACACTTATGCCCGGTTAAAAGTGCAGTCCTTCTCTAGCCCAATCCAGGCGATCGTTAATACAAACAAAACTCCCCTCACCTCAAACTTGCCAAAAAAAACCTGAGCGGTTATAGTTGAAATAGGGAACTTTTTAAGAGGTTCAACTGCTCCCCTCCCCCAAGCAGGAGAGTTAACAGGAGCAGCAACAAATCCCTGCAACAGGATTTATTGTAAGACAGAGCCAAAGTAAAAATCAACTACCCGGTGGGGGTGAAAACTTCTTTACTTAGCTGTATCAAATTTATTTAAATCATAGTTAATCGAGCATCAGCCTCGATAACTTCCAGAGCGCTGCTTGCGAACGTTGGGCGCTTCTCGGATCGGCAACTCAAATACAAAACTAGCCCAAAAGGGCAAACCAATTTTTATGATTGCGCTATGAGATAAAACCTGAAAGCCTGGGTGATATAGCAGTTGACAGTTGACAGTTGACAGTTGACAGTGAGACTGTTTATGGTGGCAGTCCAAGAGGATATATTCACGATCTCCTGAATGTCATAATTAATGTGGCGGTTGCTATATAAACAGGTTTCTGAGTTTTATCGACACCAAATTACATCTGCATTACATCCGCGTTGCTCCGCGTTTATCTGCGGTTAAAAATCAAAAACTAGGATTTTTGCAATAAATTTATTGTGCTTGTTTGACAATACCCACTGACAGGAACAGTCCGAATTTACGGATTGCAAAGTTTTCTATGAATATCTTGACAACACGCTCCTACAAAGGCGAAAGTGACTGGTGTGCGATCGCCAATTTAATCGATGCTTGCGAAGCAGTCGATGGAGTCGGCGAAGAAGTATCCGCCAGCGAACTCAAGCTTGTACTCGACGCCCCCAAACTCGACAAAGCCCGCGACGTACAGTTGTGGGAAGACGGAAACTACAGACTAATTGGTTTAGCACTCCTAGATATGCCCGATTCCCAGCATGAAATAGACGGCTGTCTCTGGTTTTACGTGCATCCAAAGGCGCGGGGCCAAGATTTGGAAAAAGATATCATTAAATGGGGCGAAAAGCGCCTGGGCGAAGTCTCGAAACAACGGAATTTGCCCGCGAAATTGCGTACCTACAGTCGGGAAGACGAAAGCGACGGGATGCGGCTGTTAGAGAAAGAGGGGTTTAAAGTCGATCGCTATTTTCTCACAATGGCGCGATCGCTCGCCGAACCAATTCCCGCACCCGAATTTCCCGCAGATTTTGCGCTGACGCACGTATCCGGGGAAAAAGACATCCAACCCTGGGTAGAAATGTTCAACCAATCATTTATCGATCACTGGAACCACCACGATTTAACAGCCGAAACCGTGCGATACTGGATGCAAGACGAGAATTATCAGCCAGAATTAGATTTAATTGCTGTTTCGGGCGATCGTAAATTTGCAGCATTTTGCGACTGTCAAATCAAACCCCAAAAAAATCCTCGCAGCGACGCCAAAGACGGTTGGATTGAACTATTGGGTACGCGGCGCGACTATCGCAAAATGGGATTAGGAAAAGCGATGCTGCTAGCTGGTTTGCACACCTTAAAAGCCGCAGGTGCAAATACAGCTAAACTCAGCGTCGATGCCGACAGTTTGACAGGCGCAACAAAGCTTTACAAATCAGTCGGTTTCCGCCCGATGGAAACTTGGCTGTCGTGGGCTAAACCAGTTTAAAACAAGGTTGGTACTCAAGGCTATATCCCCGACTTCTTTAATAAGTCGGGTATCTAACATGAATTGAAGAGTGTTTTTAATGCTGTAGGGGCGGGTTCACCAACAATAATCGCCACCAAAAAAACAATCTCGAAAACCCGCCCAACCCAACAAATAATATCAATGTACATTCAAATTTATGGTGTGGTGGGGGCGGGTTTTTATATCCCACATTCCGCAGATATTCGATCGGATTTAATTTTCAAAAAGATCATAATTTTTAAAACCTCAAATGGTTGTATAGCAATCATTTGAGGTTTTTTTAAGGTATAATAATTAGTGGCAGTATAGC